>JBFLYF010000099.1:0-9910 GCA_040756795.1 Pseudomonadota bacterium | reverse complement strand
GTGTCGCCTTCCAGGATCACCTCGGCGCCGTGCACCTGCGTGCTGTGCACCTTGCTGTTCGGCGTGCCGCGCGGCATGACGATCACGGCGCGCACCCCGAGCCGCGCGGCGTGGTAGGCGACGCCCTGCGCGTGGTTGCCGGCGCTCATCGCGATGACGCCACGCCGCCGCGCGCCTTCGCCGAGCGCGAGCAGCTTGTTGAGCGCGCCGCGCTCCTTGAACGAGGCGGTGAACTGCAGGTTCTCGAACTTGAGCCACACCTCGGCGCCGGTGAGCTGCGAGAGCGTCCTCGAGCGCAGGCAGGGCGTGCGCTCGATCGCGCCGGCGATGCGCTGCGCCGCCGCACGCACGTGCTCGAGGGTGACGGTCATGGCGCAGTGTAGCGTCTATATAATGGATCCATGAAGCGACTGCTGCTCGCCTTGCTGGCCTTGCTCGCCGCGGGCGCCGAGGCGCAGTACCCCAGCCGGCCGGTCAAGCTGGTGGTGCCGTTCACGACCGGAACCGGCATCGACATCCTCGCGCGCGTGTTCGCGCAGCGCCTGCAGGAGCGCAGCCGGAACCCGGTGGTGGTCGAGAACCGCCCCGGCGCGAGCGGCAACATCGGCACCGAGGCGGTGGCCAAGGCGGGCGCCGACGGCTACACGCTGCTGTTCACCGCCACCACGCTGGTGCAGAGCGCGGCGCTCTACAACCCGGCGCCCTACGACCCCAAGGCGCTGACGCCGATCGGCCACGCCGCGATCGGCAACCTGTCGCTGGTGGCGCATCCCTCGGTGGGCGTGCGCACGGTGGCCGAGCTGGTCGAGCTCGCCAGGCGCAACCCGGGGCGGCTCAACTACGCCTCGCCCGGCAGCGCCACGCCGCACCACCTGGCGATGGAGCTGTTCAAGCGGCGCTTCGGCGTGTTCATCGTGCACATTCCCTACCGCGGCACCGCGGGCGCGGTGACCGACCTGCTCTCGGGCCAGGTGCAGCTCATGTTCCTGCCGGTGCACGTCGCGCTCTCGCAGGTCAAGGCCGGCAAGCTCGTCATGCTCGCCTCGGGCGGCGCGCGGCGCGCGGCCGCCACGCCGGAAGTGCCCTCGCTCGCCGAGGCGGGCGTGCGCGACATCGACGTCGACATCTGGTACGCGCTGCTCGGCCCGCCCGGCCTGGCGCAGGACATCGTCACGTATCTCAACCGCGAGCTCGCCGCGATCCTCGCCGAGCCCGGAACGCGCGAAGGCCTGCTCAGGCAGGGCCTCACGCCGCAGACCGGCACGCCGGCCGAGCTCGCGAAGCTGATCGAGGCGGACCTCGAGCGCTGGAGCCGCCTGATGCGCGAGGCGCGCATCACCGCCGACTAGCGGCGCGATGGCGCCCGTCGTCATCATCGGCGGCGGCATCGGCGGGCTGACGCTCGCGCTCTCGCTGCACCAGGCCGGCATCGCCTGCCGCGTGTTCGAGGCCGCGCCGGAGATCCGCCCGCTCGGCGTCGGCATCAACCTGCTGCCGCACGGCATGCGCGAGCTGACCGAGCTCGGCCTCGCCGAGCGCCTCGCGCGCCGCGCGGTGGAGACCAAGGAGCTGTGCTTCTACAACCGCTTCGGCCAGTTCATCTACCAGGAGCCGCGCGGCCGCTTCGCCGGCTACGAGTGGCCGCAGCTTTCGATCCACCGGGCAGACTTGCACGAGGTTTTGCTTCAGGCTGTTTTTGAACGATCGGGACGCGAGGCATTCCTCACCGGGTACAAATGTGTTTCTTTTGAGGAAAAACAAGGCCGCGTCACGGTCAAGTTCGAAAACGGGGCTTCCGTCGAGGGCAGCTGCCTGGTCGGCTGCGACGGCATCCATTCGGCGGTGCGCAAGCAGCTTTTCCCGCACGAGGGGCCGCCGGGCTACCAGGGCATCAACATGTGGCGCGGCGTGACGCGCGCCAAGCCCTTTCTCAGCGGCGCGAGCATGGCGGTCGCGGGCTGGCTCGAGGTCGGCAAGCTGGTGGTCTATCCGATCCGCAACCCGGAAAATGAGGCGATCGACGCCGGGGGCCGGCAGCTCGTCAACTGGGTGGCCGAGATCCAGTCGCCGAGGAACGTGATGCAGGACTGGAGCCTCAACGGGCGGCTGGAGGACTTCTATCCCGCCTTCGCCGCGTGGCGCTTCGACTGGCTCGACTGCGCCGCGCTCCTGCGCGAGGCCGACCTGATCCTCGAGTACCCGATGGTCGACCGCGATCCGCTGCCGTGGTGGACGCGCGGCCGCGCGACGCTGCTCGGCGACGCCGCGCACCCGATGTACCCGCGCGGCTCGAACGGCGCCGGGCAGGCGATCCTGGACGCGCGGGTGCTGGCGGGGTGCTTGAAGCGGAATCCCGATGCAGGAGCTGCATTGAAAGACTACGAAAATAAAAGGCTGAAAGAAGCGAATCAAGTCGTGCTCATGAACCGCGCCAATCCTCCCGACGCGATCCTGCGCGAGGTGTGGAAGCGCAGCGGCGACCGGCCGTTCGCGAAGATCGAAGACGTGATCAGCCAGGCGGAGCTCGCCGCGCTCTCGGAGAACTACAAGCGCGTCGCCGGCTTCGAGCGCGAGGCGCTCGCCCGGCGCGGCTCGCTCGTCTAGAAGCGTCGCCGCCGGGTTTGCGGCTCGTCCTGCCGGTGCGCAATAGTTCACGCCGGCGAGGCGCCCGCCCCGCGGCGTTGACAATCTTTTGAAGTCGGATCAATGGGTTTCCGGCACAAGAGGTAGCATTCCGGGGTGGTTTCACCTTTGCAGGGGGGATGGGTGTCGGCGTTCGATTCGTCCGTGGAGAGCGAGGAGCGGTTTCGCGACCTGGTCGAGCTTTCCTCGGACTGGTACTGGGAGCAGGACGAGAACCTGCGCTTCGTCGACACCGAGAAGTCGCCGGCCGGCGACTCGAGCCTGCGCAGCGCGGCGGACTACGTCGGCAAGACGCGCTGGGAGCTGTACGCCGATTCGCTCACGCCCGAGCAGTGGGCGGCGCACCGGCGCCAGCTCGAGGCGCGCGAGGAGTTCCGCAACCTGGAGTTCCAGCGCCGCAGCCGCGACGGCCGCATGCGCTGGGTGAGCATCAGCGGCCGGCCGATCTTCGATGCCGGCGGGCGCTTCCGCGGCTACCGCGGCATCGGCCACGACATCACCGAGAGGAAGCTCTTCGAGAAGGCGCTGCGCGCGAGCGAGGAGCGCTGGCGCGCCACCTTCGAGCAGGCGGCGGTGGGCATGGCGCTGAGGGGCCTGGACGGCCGCTGGCTCGACGCCAACCAGAAGCTGTGCGACATCCTCGGCTACACGCGCGAGGAGCTGCTCGCGCTGACCTCGGTGGACCTCACGCCCGCGGCCGCGCGCGACGAGGCGATCTTCTACAACGAGCGCATGCGCCGCGGCGAGATCGCGAGCTACTCGCGCGAGAAGCAGTACCTGCGCAAGGACGGCACGCCGGTCTGGGTGACGCTCAGCGTGAGCGCGGTCAACGGCCCGGACGGGCGGCCCGACCACCTCATCTCGGTGATCGAGGACATCAGCCAGCGCAAGCTCGCCGAGGAGGCGCTGCGGCGCAGCGAGGCGCGCTTCCGCAGCCTGACCGAGCTGTCCTCGGACTGGTACTGGGAGCAGGACGAGCAGTTCCGCTTCCGGCACCTCGCCGGGCCCGGCGCCTCGGCGATGGCGCGCACGGGCGATCCGGCGCTCTACGTCGGCAAGGCGCGCTGGGAGATTCCCGATCTCGCCACGCTGGATGGCGACTGGTCGGCGCACCGCGCGCTGCTCGAGCGCCACGCGCCGTTCCGCGACCTCGTGCTGCAGCGCCAGATGGTCGACGGCACGCTGCGCTACATGGCGATCAGCGGCGAGCCGGTATTCGACGCGGGCGGGCGCTTCGCCGGCTACCGCGGCGTCGGGCGCGACGTCACCGCGCAGCGGCGCATCGAGCAGCTGCGCGCGCTCGAGCTGACCGTGGCGCGCCTGTTCGCCGAGATCCCGCGGGCGGCCGATGCGCTCAAGGCCGCGGTGCGCGCGATCTGCGACACCGAGCACTGGGACTGCGGCCGCTACCTGTGGGTCGACGAGACGGCGAACCTGCTGCGCTTCGGCGAGGGCTGGAACGTAGCCGAGCCCGACATCGAGCGCTACATGCAGGACTCGCGCGGCACGGTCTACGCGCCCGGGTTCGGCATCGCCGGCACGGTCTGGCAGTCGCAGCAGCCGCTCTGGGTGCCCGACATCACGCGCGACCCGCGCGTCGCGCGCCCGGCGCTGGCGCGCGCCACCGGCATGCGCGGCACCTTCGCCGTGCCGGTGGCCGCGGAAGGCCGCACCATCGGGGTGCTGATCTTCCAGAGCCACGACATCCGCGAGCCCGACGCGCAGCTGCTCGAGACGCTGCGCGTGGTCGGCGGCCAGATCGGGTTGTTCGTGCAGCGCTCGCAGGCCGAGTAGGCGATGCAGGAGCGCGAGGCGCAGCTGCGCCTGCTCATCGACAACGTTCCCGCGATGATCTGCTACCTCGGGCCCGATTACCGCTACCGCTACGCCAACCTGCGCTACCGCGAGTTCTACGCCGGCACGCGAGAGCCGATCGACGGCCGCACGCTGCAGGAGATCGTGAGCCCGGAGACCTGGCAGGCGGTGCGCGGGCACATCGACCGGGCGCTCGCGGGCGAGACGGTCGAGTACGTGCGCAAGCACCGCCGCGCGAGCGACGGCAGCAGGCGCGAGCTCGACGTGTCGCTGGTGCCGCACCGCGACCCCGCGGGGCGCGTGCTCGGCATCTACGTGCTGGTGTTCGACGTCACGCGGCGGCGGCGCGCCGAGTCGGCGCTGCGGCTGCGCAACCGCGCCATCGAGCAGAGCGTCAACGCGATCCTCATCACGCAGAGCGTGGAGGGCGGGCAGCGGATCGTCTACGTCAACCCGGCGTTCGAGCGCATCACCGGCTACGCGTCGGCCGAGGTCCTCGGCAAGAGCCCGGCGTTCCTGCACCGCCACGAGCCCGGCCAGCCCGGCGTCGAGGCGCTGCGCGCCGCCGAGCGCGAGCAGCGCGACATGACCGTGCTGGTGCGCAACTTCCGCAAGGACGACACGCCGTTCTGGAACGAGCTGCGCGTCGCGCCGGTGCGCGACGACGACGGCCGGGTGACGCACTACATCGGCGTGTCGAACGACGTCACCGACCGCATCCGCTACCAGGAGGAGATCGAGCGCAGCGCCAACTACGACACGCTCACCGGCCTGCCGAACCGCAACCTGCTGGGCGACCGCCTGGCGCGCGCGATCGCGCAGGCGGGCCGCTCCGGCAACCCGCTCGGCGTGATGTTCGTCGACCTGGACAACCTGAAGCGCATCAACGACTCGCTCGGGCACGAGATGGGCGACCGGGTGATCTCCGCCGCCGGGCGGCGCATCGCCGAGACGCTGCGCACCGAGGACACGGTGGCGAGGCTGGGCGGCGACGAGTTCGTCGTGGTGCTGGCGAACCTCTCGCGCGCGGACGACGCCGCGCACGTCGCGGCGAAAGTGCTCGCCGGCATCGGCGCGCCGCTGCGCATCGAGGCGCGCGAGTTCGTGCTCACCGCGAGCGCCGGGATCGCGGTCTACCCCAAGGACGGCGCGGACGCGGCGACGCTGCTGCGCAACGCCGACGCGGCGCTCTACCGCGCCAAGGAGCAGGGGCGGCAGTGCTTCCGCTTCTTCGCCCCCGAGATGAACCAGCGCGTGGTCGAGTACATGGCGCTCGAGCAGGACCTGCGCCGCGGGCTGGAGGCGAGCGAGTTCTGGCTGCAGTACCAGCCGATCGTGCGCCTCGCCAGCGGCGAAACGGTGGGCGCCGAGGCGCTGATCCGCTGGCGGCGCCCCGACGGCAGGGTGGTCGGGCCGGCGCAGTTCATCCCGGTGGCGGAGGAGTCGGGCCTGATCGTGCCGATCGGCCGCTGGGTGATGCGGGCCGCGGCGCGCCAGGCGGCCGAGTGGAACCGCGGCCGCGCCACGCCGCTGTACGTCTCGATCAACCTCTCGGCGCGCCAGTTCAAGGACCCCGGGCTGCTCGAGGCGGTGCGCGCGGCGATCGAGGAGGCCGACATCGAGCCCTCGCTCATCAAGCTCGAGATCACCGAGAGCACGGTGATGCAGAGCGCCGAGGAGGCGACGCGCCTGCTCGGCGCGCTCAAGGAGCGCGGCGTCATGCTCTCGGTGGACGACTTCGGCACCGGCTACTCCTCGCTCGGCTACCTCAAGCGCTTCCCGATCGACACGCTCAAGATCGACCGCACCTTCGTGCGCGACCTGGCGGTGGACCGCGACGACCTCGCGATCTGCGACGCGGTGATCGAGCTCGGCAGGGGCCTCGACCTCGAGGTCGTCGCCGAGGGCGTGGAGACGCGCGAGCAGGCGCAGGTGCTGCGCTCGCACGGCTGCGAGCTCGCGCAGGGCTACCTCTTCGGCCGCCCGGTGGACGCGGCCGAGTTCCGCCTCCCCGCGCCGCCGCGGGCTCCCCGCAAGCGCCGCGCCGCAAGCGCTTCTCGAAAATAGGGGGACAGTGTTCTACGCGCTCCGCCGCACCTTCCGCTCGTGAACGACTGAACCGCATCGCGTTCGCGTAGCCCTTGACATTGTTATCCTTGGCATTACAATGCTTGTAATGCCGAGCATGACAGGCGCGCGGTGATAAGGAGCTTTCGGCACAAGGGCCTCGAGCGCTATTTCACCAAGAGCGAGCGCAAAGGCATCGATGCCAGGCACGCCGAGCGCATCCGGCGCATTCTTGACCGGCTGGACGTGGCGACGAAGCCCGAGGACATGAACCTCCCCGGCTTCAAGTTCCACGGCCTGAAGGGCGACCGCAAGGGTGTCTTTGCCGTGTCGGTGTCCGGCAACTGGCGCATCACGTTCGAGTTCGAAGCTGGCGATGCGGTGTACGTGAACTTGGAGGACTACCACTGATGAAGAGCATGCGAGATCCGAAACGTAAGCCGGTGCATCCCGGAGAAATCCTCCGTGAGGACGTGCTGCCGGCGCTCAATATGACGCAGGGCGAACTCGCCAAGCGCCTCGGCGTGAGCCGCCTGAGCGTGTCTGAGCTGCTCCACGGCAAGCGCGCTCTGTCCGCGGACATGGCCGTGCGCATCGGGCGGCTGACGAACACGACGGCGGAGAGCTGGCTGCGGATGCAGACGGCGGTCGATCTCTGGACGCTCGAGCGGGATCCGAGGCGGTATCGGCACATCGAACCGATCGCCGCATAGAACATGGTGGGCGGTACTGGGATCGAACCAGTGGCCCCTGCTGTGTGAGTCGTGCAAATGGTACTGCGGTCGTTACGTCTCAACAACTTACGCTGCTCGGCTCCGCGCCGTAGCGACCGCAGACGCCAGAAAATGCCTCAAGTGGTCCCACTGGTGGCCCCACTTTTGGCAACACGCGCAAAAAGCCTCGCGCGCGGCAGTGGCCACTAAACCGGTGGTAGATCGCCTCGGCTCGTATGCCAGAGCGCCAGCACGTCGATCTGCTCGCCGCGGACCCGGTAGTACAGGTAGTAATGAACCCGCGCCAGGTGGACGCGCCGTACGCCCCGAGTCTTTGCGTTCAACGCCGGAGCGCCGATGGCCGGTTGAGAGACCATTAGCGCAAAGGCTTCCTTTAATTCCTCGTCCAGAGCGCCGGGAGCGAGGGGGCGATTCTGCTCCCACCAATCCGCAGCCTTGTCGATATGCGCGTCGGCGCGCTTGGTGACCCGAATCCGCACGGCCTATCAGCCGCGACGGCTGGCAAGCTTCGCAAATAGTTCTTCGGCGGAGATCGTCTCGCCGCGATCCGCCTCGGCGATTGACAGTAGGAGTTCAGCCTCGTCCTCGGGGGACAAAGTAAATCCATCCTCAGCGTCTCGGGCCAACACCGTTACCGACTCACCTTCTTGCAGGAATCCCCCGTCGATCACGACCTTGCCGCCGATAACCTTCCCTGTTGCAATCTTCATGGTTGGAAGCCTACTCCGATGTTTGACCTACTGGCAAATTTGGAACCGACAACGAACCTATACACCTCGCATGTTCCATTCGAGCTCATACTTCTTGATAAGTCCAAGTTCCAGCCCTGCGCTGCCGTGGACAGGCAATCCGTTCCACTCTAGGTCAGAAGGTGTGGCAGTGTATATCTCAATAAACGAGACATTCAGAAGTTCACGCTTTAACGTGCGGTTGATTCTTAGGCTGGTGCGCTGTGTTGCGCCAGGTTTTCGATAGAAGTAAATGCGCTTTGCTAGGCCCATTGTGGCTACGCCGACATAGACGGCAATTCCCTTCTTAAGGAATGCGTAGACGCCCACTGCCTTGGGAAGCGTGCCCTCAATCGCCAGGTCGCCTTTAGTCGACAGAATCCACTTGGCGGAAAACTCGAAGCCCGCCCTCACCAAGTCATCGGCGGAGAGCGCGGGTTTCGCCCCTGAATGCTGCACAGGTGCGTTGCCCTTGGTATCCGAAATAGGGGAGTGCAACGTGGTTCGCTTATTGCCAGCCCTCAATACGTTGTATGCGTGTTGATAGCGGATGCCTAGGCGACGGGCAATATCGGCCACGCTCATTCCCTTGTTTGCCAACGAGCGAATCTCGTCCGATTTGCTCATATAGCGCCGGTAACCTTGTTGACCATCTCAATTCTTTGATGCCCCGTCGGGGAGGCCGCGATAGCGAAATGCTCGTCGAAACCCTAGCTTTTCCGCCTCTTTTACCGATGCCACGTACTTTTCACCGAGATCGTATTTGATCAATGTGCGGTCATACTGCTGATCAAATGGCAAATGATAGATTTTTGTCTTATCTCGTCGGTTAACGTTGCACTTAATACTCGGATACTGCACCAGCGGTTGCCCTTCTGCTACCTCAATTTGGAGGACCTTGGCAAACACACGTGCGCGGTCAGACAGAGACGTAGAAGTAACAAAATGAGCGACAGCATTTACCGAGGGATGATCAACGCGGTAAGCAATTAAGCTCCCGTAGAGTTGAAAGATGTGTTTTTCGTGAATTGTCTTCTCCCTTGACCAGCATTTGCACTGAACTACGATAATTTCTGTGCCCTTTTCGCAGATGAGATCGCGTCCGAGGTCATCAAAGCCTTGGATGATTCCCTGATAGGACACTGAGAAACCTTTATTTTCGTAGAGATATCCAATGTACCTTTCATAATCCCGGCCAATCTCCCATTTAGACTTCTTCTTCGTCCAATATCTATCGAGGGCTAATTGATATTTCTGCGCTGATGGCAACCGTGCATACTCTTCGGGCGTAAGCCATCGTTTGGCAGCATCATCATCGTCGTCATCTGCGGTCTCTCCTTGTCGAACCCGAATTAATTCATCGTCTATGTCTTCCGATCTGAGATCGGAAAGCCATGGAAAGAGAGTCTCATAGAAGTTTATTTGGTAGCGAAGAATGCGCGCTTCCTTTTGGGCAATGCGTCGAAGCTTGGCGGCCTCACGAACCTGTTCTGCGGCCTTGAGAGCAGGATGCTTTTTCTGAACTAGAGCGGCGGCACGCTGTAGTTCCTCAAGTTCAAAGAATTCCGAGTACGCTTCAGCTAACCAGGGGAACCCAATCGCTTTTTGCTGAGCAAGTAGCATGATCGCGTGTTGCTGCTTCTGCAGCGCTTTGTCTCGGCTATCTAGTTCACGCGCGTGCTCGTCCAGCTTGTCGAGGCGCGGCTTTAGCTTCGTGTACTTATCGGCGCGACCATGTATCTCGATAATCCAGATTAATCCCCAAATTGCGAGGACTACTCCCACGATTACTAGGAAGGCCTGCATCTACGCTCCCGGTGCTTGGCTCTGAATTGTAAGAACGGTCCTGCATATCATGGCATTACCTGCGGAATCTTGGCTGGCTAAGATGATGTTTGTGGGCGCGCACCGGCAGTGTAAGTG
>JBFLYF010000098.1:0-9952 GCA_040756795.1 Pseudomonadota bacterium | reverse complement strand
AGGAATAGACCGCGGTCTGCGCATTGGCGATCGCCACCGAGCCCGCGGGCACGCGCGTGCGCGGCGCGGCGCGCCGCGGCAGCGCGAGGCGCTCGTCCAGCCCGCCGATATACGGCTGGCCGGGCGAGAAGCCGACCATGAGGACCTTGTGTTCGCCGTCGCTATGCCGCCGCACGATTTCGTCTTCGGATAAACCAAGGACGCCCGAAAGTTCCTGCAAATCCAAGCCGAGCTCGTGGTCGTAGCAGACCGGCAGCTCGACCAGCTTCCCCGCGCGCCCGCTCTCTCCGGCCTGCTTGAAAGAGTCCTCGATCACGGAGCGAAGAGATTCCACGATCGAGTCCGGCAGGTCCGGGTGCTCCGGGTCGAAATGCAGCGCGATGCCGCACAGCGCCGGCACGACGTCGCGCACCCAGGGCAGAGAGCGCGCGCGCAGCGCCGCGGCGAGCGCCTGCAGCGCGTCGTTCGCCTCGAGGTCGAGCGCCTCGCCGAGCTCGGCGTACACCGCAGCGTCGCCGAGCGGCGCGAGGTGCAGGTTCTCGGGCAGCGGCTTCAGATTCTCGGCACCGCTACGCCGATCATGCAGTCGCGCGAGACGATCGAGGCGAGCCGCTCCTCGCTCCAGCCCTCCGTTCCCGCGGGGCGCATCGGCAGCACCAGGTAGCGCATGTCGGCCGTCGAATCATGAACTCTTATTGCTGTTTCTTCCGCAATATGGAGTCCAAACTCTGCAAGCACCGCCCTCGGTTCCCGTACCATGCGCGAGCGGTAGTTGCGCGACTTGTACCAGTCGGGCGGCAGCCCGAGCAGCATGCGCGGGTAGCACGAGCACAGCGTGCAGACGATCGCGTTGTGGACCTGCGGCGTGTTCTCGACCACCACCAGCCGCAGCGCCGGGACCTCGAGCCCCAACTCCTCGCAGGCCCGGGTTCCGTCCTCCAGCAGCCTTTGCTTGAAGCCCTCGTCGACCCAGGCGTGCGCCACGACGCGCGCGCCGCGCTCGGGCGTGCGGCTGCGCATGTCCTCGACGGCCGCCGCGATCTGCGCCTCGGTCAGCACGCCCTTCTCCACCAGCAACTCGCGCAGGCTCACCTCCATCAGCTGGAAGTAGCTGTAGGGCTGGTAGGTCCCCCGTTCGCTCATTCGAGCCAGTGCTGGAAGATCTCGACGTCCACCGTGTCGCGCTCGCCGCCGCGATAATCGGGCCAGACCTCGCGCTGCGCGAAGCGCACGCGGTAGAGCGGCTGCTTCGGCTCGCCGCTGCGCATCTGCGCCAGCTCCTCCGGGTTGCCGAAGCTGCCGCACAGGCGCTCGATCACCCCGCTCGCGCCGCGGATGTAGTACGGGGTGCGGATATGGCCGAGCGGATAGGCCCTGCGCACGCTCACCCTGTCGCCGGGCTTGAAACGAAAATCGGGGTCAGAGCCCGATTTCATACTCATTCGCCAGGGCCTTTCGGAGAAATCGGGTTCTGACCCCGATTTTCGATCTCCTCCATCTTGCGGCCGAGCTCCTCGGTGGTGATGACGCCGCGCTGGATCATGGTCTGGGTGATCGAGGTGACCCAGCGCTCGTAGTACGACAGCCGGTCGTAGTCCTCGGGCGGGATCGCCTCGATGTTCTTGCGAAGCTCGTCCACGGTCATCAGCCGCTTGCCGTCCCGGATTCCCGAGAGCAGCACCATGAGCGCGTCCACGCGGCGCTCCCACTCGGCGTAGTCGTGCTCGGCGCGCTCGACTTTCCCGGCGGGCAGCCCGCCCATGTCGTGATGGCCGCGCTCGATCATGCCGGTTATATTAGCGCGACAGGAGGAGAAAAGCGTGGACATCGCCGCGGCGCAGCTGCCGCCGCCGGGCGGAATCGTTCTGGATCACATCGCGCACTTCGTTCCCGACCTCGCCGCGGCGCGCGCGGCGCTGGAGGCGCTCGGCTTCACGGTCACCCCGGAATCGGCGCACCGCACGCAGCACGGGCCCGCGGGCAGCTCGAACGTGTGCGTGATGTTCGAGCGCGGCTACCTCGAGATCCTCGCCCCCACGCTCGACACGCCGAACGCGCGCGAGATCCGCGCCGAGATGGCCCGCTACGCCGGCGTGCACCTCGGCTGCCTCGGCACGCCGGATGCCGAGGGCGAGCAGCGCCGGCTGCAGGCGCACGGGTTCGAGCCTCCCGAGCTGGTGAACCTGAGCCGGCCTTTCGAAGGCAGCACAGTGCGCTTCTCGGTCGTGAGGGCTGCGAAGGACCGCATGCCCGAGGGCCGCATCCAGTTCGTGCAGCACCACACGCCCGAGGCGATCTGGCGGCCGCAGTACTGGAATCACCCCAACAGCGCCGTGAAGCTCGCGTGCCTGTTCGTCGCAGCCGACGACCCGGTCGCGGCTGCGGCGCGCTGGGCGCATTTCGCCGCGCTGCTGCCGCGCCCGGCGGGCGCCTACGTGCACCTTGCAACCGCGCGCGGCAGCGTGCTCGTGGGCCGGCGCGAGGACTGGGCGGCGCTGCTCGGCGATGCGCCCGCGCCGCCCGCGCTCGCCGGCTACGCGCTCGAGTGCCGCGACTCCGGCGCGCTCGCCGCGCGCTGCGAGCTGCTCGGCCTGCCGCTGCGCCGCCTGAGAACCGATCTGTACGCCGCCGCGCAGCCCGAGGCGCTCGGCGGCAGCCTGATTTTCGGAACCCGAAAAGGACTTGGACTGCCGACATGAAAACCGACCTGTGCGCGCTTACCGCTGCCGAGCTCGTTCGCCTCTACTCCAGGAAGAGCGTTTCCCCGGTGGAGGCGACGAAGGCGGTGCTGGAGAGAATCAAGAAACTGAATCCCACTTTGAATGCTTTCTGCCTTGTAGACGAAAAACAAGCTCTGCAAACGGCAAAACAGTCGGAAAAACGCTGGCACGACGGTGAACCCAAAGGCCAGCTCGACGGCGTGCCGGTGTCGATCAAGGACCTGCTGCTCACCAGGGGCTGGCCCACGCTGCGCGGCTCGCGCACCATCGATCCGAAGGGGCCGTGGCAGGACGATGCGCCCTCGGTGGCGCGCCTGCGCGAGCACGGCGCGGTGCTGCTCGGCAAGACCACCACGCCGGAGTTCGGCTGGAAGGGCGTGACCGACAGCCCGCTCACCGGCGTGACGCGCAATCCCTGGAACCCGAAGATGACGCCGGGCGGCTCATCGGGCGGCGGCGCCGCCGCGGTGGCCTCCGGCATGGGGCCGCTCACCGTGGGCACCGACGGCGGCGGCTCGATCCGCATCCCGTGCGGCTTCACGGGCCTGTTCGGCCTCAAGCCCTCGTTCGGCCGCGTGCCGGCCTGGCCGCTCTCGCCGATGGGCACCGTGGCGCACGTCGGGCCGATGACGCGCACGGTCGCGGACGCGGCGCTGATGCTGAACGTGCTCGCGCTGCCCGACGCGCGCGACTGGCACGCGCTGCCCCACGAGCCGCGCGACTACCGCGTGGGGCTCGAAGACGGCGTGAAGGGATTGAGAATCGCCGTTTCCGTGGACCTGGGCTATGCGAAAGTCGATCCCGAAATAAAGAAAATATTCCAGAAAGCAGTGAAAACCCTCGCGGACCTCGGCGCCCACCTCGACGCGAGGGACCCTGGGTTCGAAGACCAGTTGCCGGTGTTCACGCAGCACTGGTTCCCCGGCGCCGCCTACGTCGTGCGCTCGACGCACCCGGCAAAGCGCCGCCTCATGGACGCGGGGCTGCTCGAGGTCGCGCGCCAGGGCGAAAAGATCCCCACGAAGGACTACCTCGCCGCGATCCAGAAGCGCGGCGCGCTCGGGCTCCTGATGAACCGCTTTCACGAGCGCTACGACCTGCTCGTCACGCCGACGCTGCCGCTCGCGGCGTTCGCCGCGGGCCGCGAAGTCTCGAACCTGCTGAAGGAAAAGCGCTGGACGGACTGGACGCCCTTCACCTACCCCTTCAACCTCACCCAGCAGCCCGCGGCGACGATTCCCTGCGGCTTGACGAAAAAGGGGCTACCCGTAGGGCTGCAGATCGTGGGGCCGCGCTACGCCGATGCGCTCGTGCTGCGCGCCGCGCGCGCCTTCGAGTCCGCGCACCCGATCCGGATGCCCGACGTCAGCTCGCTCTGAGCTCCATCGTCCAGGCTGAGAGCAGCTTGCCGCCGTCGAAGAGGGCCCCGCGCGCGCTGTAGTGGCGCGGGTCGCGCCGCACGATCGTATCCTGGCCGCGGTAGCGGCCGGTGGCGGACTCGTAGGCCGAGAGGATCGCGTCGCCGAGCACGAGGAACCGCCCCTGCAGGCTGCCGAAGGAGGCGCTCTGCGAGGTCCAGGCGGTGGCGAAGTTGCCCGGCGCGAAGGGCACGATCTCGTAGACGTTCCTCGATTCGCGCGGCGGGACGGTGCCGGCCCTGAGCGTGCCCTCGTAGACCCACTTGTCGGGGTAGTGGCGGATGTGCGCCTCGCCCTCGACCCCGGTCGCCTTGCCGGTCGCGTCGAGGAATTCCCCGGTCACGCGCCACAGGCCCTCCTGGAAGAGGAAGGTATGCTCGGCCATCGCCTACTATACTGCGCGCAGATGCAGCCCCGCCATTTCGCCCACTGGCCGCCGGACCTGCCGCGCTCGCTGCGCGCGCCGCGCATCACGCTGCAGGAAATGTTTTCGCTTGTTGCCGCGAAGTTTCCGCAAAAGCCCGCGGCGATCTTCGACGGCCGCGTTCTTAGTTATTCTGAATTAAGGGAAAAGACCGAAACCCTCGCGGCGCACCTGCAACACGCCTGCGGCGTGAAGCCGGGCGACCGGGTGCTGCTGTGCATGCAGAACGGGCTCGACTTCGTCATCGCCTGCTTCGCCATCCTGCGCGCCGACGCGGTGGTGGTGCCGGTGAGCCCGATGAACCTGGCCGAGGAGCTGAGGCACTACGCCGAGGACAGCGGCGCCGGGGTCGCGATGACCGAGAAGGAGCTGGTTTCGAGATTTTCGGATTTGAACCTGGAATCCGTGGTTCTTCCCGGGAAGGCCCCGGGAAATTCAAAGCCTCCTAGAGAAAGCCAGTCCAAACCGGACGACCTCTGCATGATGCCCTACACCTCGGGCAGCACCGGCAAACCCAAGGGCTGCATGCACACGCACGCCACGGTGCTGCACAACGTCGTCGGCTCGGCGGCGTGGAAGCACGTGACCGCGGAGTCGGTAGGGCTCGCCACCGCGCCGTTCTTCCACGTCACGGGCCTCGTCCACAGCTTCCTCGCCACCGTGTACGCGGGCGGCACCATGGTGATCCAGCGCCGCTGGGACCCGCTCGAGGCCGCGCGCCTGGTCGAGCGCCACCGCTGCACGCACTGGGACAACGTGCCCACGATGGTGGTGGACCTGCTGTCGCACCCCGGGGCGCTGGAACACGACGTCTCTTCGCTCAAGTGGATCTTCGGCGGCGGCGCGGCGATGCCCGAGGCGATCGCGCAGAAGCTCTACGAGATCTGCGGCGTGCGCTACATCGAGGGCTACGGCATGACCGAGACCATCTCGCAGACCCACATCAACCCGCCGCAGAACCCCAAAAAGCAATGCCTTGGTATTCCGACCTTCGATACTGAAGCCCTCGTCGTTGATCCCGAAAACTTCAAAGAAGTCGAATGCGAACAACAGGGAGAAATCGTCGTCAGGGGACCCCAGCTTCTGAAGGGCTACTGGAAAAACGAGGCTGCCTACCGGGAGTCGTGGTGCGAGGCCGGCGGCAGGCGCTTCTTCCGCACCGGCGACCTCGGCCGCACCGACGCGGACGGCTACTTTTACATCTCGGACCGCCTGAAGCGCATGATCAACGCCGCCGGCTTCAAGGTCTGGCCCGCCGAGGTCGAGGCGGCGATGTACCGGCACCCGGCGATCAAGGAGTGCTGCATAATCGCCTCGCCGGATGAGCGCAGGGGGGAGACGGTGAAGCTGGTCGCGGTCCTGAAATCGGAAGTGCAACCGGAGGAACTGATCGGCTGGGCACGGACGCAGATGGCCGCGTACAAGGTCCCCAGGAAAATAGAATTCGTCGCGACCCTCCCCCGGACCGCCTCGGGCAAGCTGATGTGGCGCGCGCTGCAGGAGCGGGAGTTCGGCCGATGACCCTGCGCGTCGAGGCCGCCGGCATCACGCATCCCGGCGCGGTGCGCGCCAACAACGAGGACTGCATCGCGATCGGCTTCTGGGTGTCGCAGGAAACGCTCGAAGCGGCGCGCACTTTCGACCACGCCCTGGACCTGCCTTTCGCCTGCGTCGTCGCCGACGGCATGGGCGGCCACAACGACGGCGAGCAGGCGAGCCTGCTGGTGGCGAAGAGCCTGGCGCGGCGCCTGACGGTGACCGGGACCGAGAAGATCGACATCGCGATGCGCGCGGTGAACGCCGAGCTGTTCAAGCACGTCGGCGAGAACCCGGCGCTCGCGGGGATGGGCTCCACCGCCGTGGGCCTGGTCGCGCACGGCTCGCGCCTCGCGATCTTCAATGCCGGCGACAGCCGCGCCTACAAAGTGGGCGAGCGTGGACTGATGCAGTTGAGCGTGGACGACACCATGGTGCAGAACTGGAAGCCCGGCTCCGGCACCGAGCGCAGCACCATGCTGCTGCAGTGCTTCGGCGGGCGCACCACCTTCACCGACATCCAGCCGCACGTGCACACGGAGCCCTGCGTGCCCGGCAGCACCTACCTGCTGTGCTGCGACGGCCTGTACGAGACTCTCCCCGAGGAAAGCATGGCCGCGCTGATCGGCGAGAACCTGCAGCAGGCGGCCGAGGCGCTGCTGCGCGCGGCGCTCGAGAAAAAAGCCCGCGACAACGTCACCCTGGCGCTGGTAAGAATCGCGGAATGAGCGATCCCGCGACGCCCGGAACGGGCGTTCCCCTGGAATCGCTGGGCCGCTACCGCATCCGGGGCGTGCTCGGCAAAGGCGCGATGGGCCTGGTGTACGACGGCCTGGACCCGAACCTGGACCGCCGCGTCGCGATCAAGACCATCCTCACGCGCAAGCTCGACGCCGACTCGGCGCGCATGGTCGCCGTTCGCTTCGAGCGCGAGGTGCACGCCGTGGCGCGGCTCAACCATCCCAACATCGTGCAGGTGTACGACTTCGGCACCGAGGGCGATCTCGCCTACATCGTGATGGAGTTCATCCAGGGCCGCGAGCTGCAGGACTATTTCGACAAGGGCGAGCGCTTCGACCTGCGCGCCGTCTTCGGCCTCATGACCGAGCTGCTCGATGCGCTCGACTTCGCGCACGAGGCCGGGATCATCCACCGCGACGTGAAGCCCGCCAACGTCATGGTGGACGCCGGCGGCCACGCCAAGCTCACCGACTTCGGCGTCGCGCGCATGACCGACGGCCCGCAGGGCGAGGCGACGCGCGTGGGCGCCCAGGTCGGCACCCCGTCCTACATGTCGCCCGAGCAGATCCAGGGCCTGACGCTCGACCGGCGCACCGACGTCTTCTCGGCCGGGATCATCTTCTACCAGTTCCTCACCGGCAGGAAGCCGTTCGAGGCGCCCAGCCAGTTCGGGCTGCAGGCGAAGATCGTCCAGGAGGATCCGGTCTGGCCCTCCAGGCTCGTGCAGGTGCCGCAGGAGTTCGACCGCGTGGTGGCGCGCGCCCTCGCCAAGGAGCCCGACCAGAGGTACGGGACCGCGCGCAAGTTCGCCGACGCGCTGCGGCGCATCCTCGAGGGTAAGGCGCCGGAGGAGCCCGGCGAAGCGCCGCTGCTCGCGCCCGCCTCCGCCGCGGCCGACGACGCCTCCGGCAGCGAGGCCGACGTGGAGTTCTGGAACGAGGTCAAGGATTCGCGCGAGCCGGAAGACCTCGAGCTGTACCTCGAGCAGTTCAAGCGCGGCAAGTTCGCCGACGAGGCGCGCCGCAAGCTCGCCGCGCTGAAGGCCGGGGGCTAGCGGCACGAGCGGGGGCGCGGATGTTGCGGCGCCGCATTGCAGTGCGCGCGAGCTTGGGTGTACTTTCCCGCGCTCTAGAGGAGGAGCTTCCATGAAAAAGACCGCATTCGCGCTCGCGGCGGCAGGCCTGTTCACGTTCCAGCTCGCAGCCGCGCAGGACAAGCCCAAGCCGCCGCCGATCTGGAAGCAGGGCCAGCCGGAGAGCATGAAGGACTCGAAGCTCGCGCCGCTCGCGGGCAGGATGACCGAGACGCCGGCGAGCGAGATCCCGATCTCCAAGCTCAAGCTTCCCAAGGGCTTCAAGGCCGAGATCTGGGCAAGCGGCCTGCCGGGCGGCCGCGACATGGCGATCAGCGACTCGGAGAAGAAGGTCTGGGTCGGCACGCGCATCATCGGCCGCGTCTACGAGATCACCGACGAGGGCGGCAAGCGCACGGTGCGCGTGCTCGCCGAGAAGCTGACGCAGCCCTCGGGCGTCGCGTTTCACAAGGGCTCGCTCTACGTGTTCGCGATCGACAAGGTGCTGCGCTACGACGGCATCGAGTCGAACCCGAACGCGCAGCCGGTGGACATGACCAAGGCGTTCAACCTGCCGCCGCTGCAGCACCACAACTGGAAGTTCGTGCGCTTCGGCCCGGACGGCAAGCTGTACGTGCCGTTCGGCGCGCCGTGCAACATCTGCGAGCCGCCGACCAAGGAGTACGCGCAGATCCGCCGCTACAACGCGGACGGCTCGGGCATGGAGGTGATCGCCACCGGCGTGCGCAACACCCAGGGCTTCGACTGGCATCCGAAGACCGGCGAGATCTGGTTCACCGACCACGGCCGCGACTGGCTGGGCGAGAAGACGCCGGACGACGAGCTGAACCGCCTCGACAAGCCGGGCAACAACTACGGCTACCCGTATTGCCACGCCAAGGGCGTGGTCGATCCGGACGTCGCGAAAGGCAAGAGCAGGAAGGAGGCGTGCAAGGGCGTGACGCTGCCGGTCGCGGTCATGGGCGCGCATGCCGCGGTGATGGGCGTCAAGTTCTACACCGGCGACATGTTCCCGAAGCAGTACAAGGACACGATGTTCATCGCGCGCAAGGGCTCCTGGAACCGGGAGAACAAGATCGGCTTCGACGTGGTCAACGTGCGGCCCTCGGCCGACGGCAAGAGCGCCAAGGTGACCCCGTTCATGACCGGCTTCCTCGAGGACCCGAAGGCGCCCAAGTTCTGGGGCCGGCCGGCCTACGTCGCGCAGCTGAAGGACGGCTCGCTGCTCGTGTCCGATGAGCAGCTCGGCGCGATCTACAGGATCTCGTATCAGAAGAAATAAGTGCCGAAAGCGATCGCGGGGCGGTGGGCGGTGCTGCTCACCGCCCTTTTTGTTTGCGGCGCGCAAGCGCAGGGCGCGGCGGACCGGCTCGGGGTATGCGCCGGCTGCCACGGCGCGGACGGCAACTCGGTCACCGCGGGGGTGCCTTCGCTCGCCGGCCAGCCGCGCGTGTTCCTCGAGAACTACCTCGTCCTGACCCGCGAAGGCATCGCCGGCACCGACGTCATGCGCCAGCTCCTGAAGGGCGTGCCCGACAGGGAGATTGTTCTTCTTGCAAGCCATTTTTCCGCATTGCCGGTGAAGGCTTCGTCGAACCCCGTGGACAAGAATCTTTTTCAAAAAGGAAAACAAGTCGCAGCCGCGAACCGCTGCGGGAGCTGCCACCTGCCCGACTTCAGCGGTCGCGAGCAGATGCCGCGCCTCGCCGGCCAGCGCGAGGAGTACCTCGCCGAGGCGATGCACGCCTACCGGCAGAACCGCCGCCCGGGCGGGGACACGATCATGGCCGCGGCGCTCTACGGCATCCCGGAGGCGGATCTGAAGGCGCTCGCGCACTACCTGTCGCGGCTGAGATAGACATGAGGGCTGTTGTCTTCTTTCTGTCCTGTTTTTTTCTTCTCGAAGGGAAAACGCAAACTTCGGAAGAAAAGACCCAAACCTCCGAAGACACCGTCACGGTCACCGGAACGCGCGTGGAGCGCCCGAGCCTGGAAGTCCCCGCCTCGATCGACCGCGTGG
>JBFLYF010000097.1:0-10094 GCA_040756795.1 Pseudomonadota bacterium | reverse complement strand
GAGCTCGGGCAGCTTCGGCGCCTCCACGCGCCGCAGCTTCAGCTCGAAGCTCGCCGCTTTCCCCGCCACGTCCCTGGCGTGGTAGTCCTCCGGGAACTTGAGCTCGAAGCTCTTCGCCTCCCCGGCCTTCAGCCCACGAGCCGCGGCTTCGAACTCGGGGAGCATGCGCCTTTCGCCCAGGACGAAGGCGAAGCCGGCCGCCTTGCCTCCGGGGAACGGCTCGCCGCCGATCCTGCCCTCGAAATCCACCGTCAGGCGGTCGCCGTCCTCGGCGGCGCGCTCGGCGGGCGCGTAAGTAACGCGCTGCTTGCGCAGGATCTCGAGGGTGCGCTCCACCGCGGCGTCGTCCACCGCGAACTGCGGCCGCTCGATGCGCGCGCCCGAGATGTCGCCGACCTTGACCTCGGGGAAGATCTCGAAGGTGGCGCTGAACTCGAAGTTCGCGGCATCGGCCGCGGCGTCCTTCTTCTCGATGCGCGGGTGGCCCGCGACCTTGAGGTTCGCCTCCTTCACCGCCTCGGTGAAGGCCTTCTGCACCGCGTCGCCGATCACCTCCGAGCGCACCTGCGGCCCGAACTGCTGCGCCACGAGCTTGAACGGCACGCGCCCCGGGCGGAACCCCGGCATGCGCACGTCGCGCGCGAGCTTCTTCAGCCGGTCGTCCACCTGGCGGTCGACGTCCGCGACCGGCACCGACATCGAGAGGCGCCGTTCCAGCGTTCCCAGAGTTTCCACGTTCACAGCCATTCCGCTCGCTTTCTCCTGATCGTCGATGGTGCGAAGGGTGGGACTCGAACCCACATGCGGTTAGGCGCCAGGACCTAAACCTGGTGCGTCTACCAATTCCGCCACCTTCGCGCCGAAAAGCCCACGAAAACAACGTAGTATATCCGCAAATGCCGGTCGGCCATTATGAGAACTTCCCGGTCGCCTCGCTGCTGCTGCCGGCGCGCCTGCGCGCGCCCGTCGCCGCAATCTACCGCTTCGCGCGCGCGGCGGACGATTTCGCCGACGAGGGCGACGACCCGCCGCAGGCGCGCCTGGCAAAGCTGCAGCACTTCCGCCTCGAGCTGGAAGGAATTGGTTCAGGAAAATCCGCAGGAAATGCGCTGTTCGCCGACCTCGGCCGCATCGTGCGCGAGCACCGGCTGCCGCTCGAGCTCTTCCGCGACCTGCTCGACGCCTTCTCGCAGGATGTCGTGAAGCTGCGCTACGCCGACTTCGCAGAAGTGCTCGACTATTGCCGCCGCTCGGCCAACCCGATCGGCAGGCTTCTCCTGATCCTGTTCGGGAAAAATACTCCGGGAAACGAGAAACGTTCCGATTGCATCTGCACCGCGCTGCAGATCATCAACTTCTGGCAGGACATCGCCATCGACTACGCCAAGGGCCGCATCTACCTGCCGCAGGACGAGATGCGGCGCTTCGGGGTCAGCGAAGCCCATGTGAGCGAAGGCGTCTGCGACGAGTCCTGGAAAGCGCTGCTCCGGTTCCAGGTCGGCAGAGCGAGGGACCTGATGCTCTCCGGGGCGTCGCTCGGAGGGGACCTGCCCGGCCGCCTGGGGCTGGAGATCCGCGCGACCGTGCAGGGCGGCCTGCGCATTCTCGAAAAGCTCGAGCGCGCGGGCTACGACATGTTCCGCCGCCGCCCGGTGCTGAAGTGGTTCGACTGGCCCCTTCTCCTCGCGAGAGCTCTATGAAAATCGGGGACGGAGCCCGATCTCGGTTCACTCGGCCCGAATCTCGGAGAGATCGGGCTCCGTCCCCGATCTTCCGTTCATGACACCGGACGAGTACTGCCGGCAGAAGGCCGCGGCGAGCGGATCGAGCTTTTACTACTCGTTCCTGTTCCTCGCGCCCGAGCGCCGGCGCGCGATCACGGCGCTGTACGCCTTCTGCCGCGAGGTCGACGACGTCGTGGACGAGTGCGCCGACCCGCAGCTCGCGCGCACCAAGCTCGCCTGGTGGCGCGCCGAGATCTCGAATTTGTACGAAGGAGCCCCCAATCACCCCGTATCGAGGGCCTTGCATCCCCACCTGAGTACTTTCGGGATCAGAAAAGAACAACTGAACGAGATCATCGAGGGCATGGAGATGGATCTCGCGCAGACGCGCTACCTCGACTTCGCGGCGCTGGAGAAGTACTGCTACCACGTCGCGGGCGCGGTGGGGCTGCTTGCCGCGGGCATCTTCGGCTACCGCGACCCGCGCACGCTCGAGTACGCGAAGCAGCTCGGCACCGCCTTCCAGCTCACCAACATCATCCGCGACGTCGGCGAGGACGCGCGCAAGAACCGCATCTACCTGCCGATCGACGAGCTGCAGCGGTTCGGGGTGACGGCGGCGGACATCCTGAACCGGGCTTACACCGAGCCGTTTGCCCGCCTGATGGCTTTCCAGGCTCAAAGAGCGATTTCGTTCTATGAAAAGGCAATGCAATCCCTTCCCGCCCAAGACCGCCGCGCGCAGCGCGCGGGGCTCATCATGGCGGCGATCTACCGCGCCACGCTCGCCGAGATCGAGCGCGACGGCTTCAAGGTGCTCGACCGGCGCACTTCGCTGACCCCGCTGCGAAAACTCTGGATCGCCTGGAAGACGTGGATCGCGGCGTAGCGATCGTCGGAGCCGGTTACGCGGGCATGGCCGCGGCCGTCACGCTCGCCGAGCGCGGCGTGCCGGTCACCGTCTTCGAGTCGGGGCCGGTGCCGGGCGGGCGCGCGCGGCGCGTCACCACCGACGGGCGCGAGCTCGACAACGGCCAGCACATCCTGGTCGGCGCCTACGGCGAGCTGCTCAGGCTGATGCGGCTGGTGGGCGTGCCCGCCGATGCGCTGCTGCGCCTGCCGCTCGAGCTGCGCTACGCGGACGGCTTCGCTTTCCGTTCGCTCTGGCTGCCGGCGCCGCTCGGGCTCCTCGGCGGGCTGCTTTTTTCCTGGAGACTGCCTTTCGCCGAGCGCCGGGACGCGGTCCGCTTCATGGCGTTTCTGCACAGGAACAACTTTCAGCTGGAAAAGACGCTCACCGTTTCCGCTCTTTTGCAGCAGCACGGACAGAACGGCGCGGTCGGCCATTACCTGTGGCGGCCGCTGTGCGTCTCGGCGCTCAACACGCCGCCCGAGCTCGCCTCGGCACAGGTCTTCGCCAACGTGCTGCGCGACTCGCTCGCCGGCGAGCGCGAGGCGAGCGACCTGCTGCTGCCGCGGCTCGATCTCTCGCGGCTCTTTCCCGAGCCGGCATGCGCCCATGTTGCTGCAAGAGGCGGAGAGATCAGACTGAGCTCACCGGTAAGAGAGCTCGACACCCTGCGCAAGGACTTCGGCAGCGTGATCGTCGCGGTCGGTCCGCACCAGCTGAAGAGCCTGCTGCCCGGGGCGCCGGACTTCGAGTACCAGCCGATCTACACTTGCTACCTCCAGTACCCGCCGAACGTGCAGCTGCGCTTCCCGATGCTCGGCTTTGCCGAGGGCCTGGTGCAGTGGGCTTTCGACCGCGGCCGCCTTACGGGCGAGCCCGGCCGCATCGCCTGCGTGATCAGCGCGCAGGGCGACCACCAGCAGATGACGCGCGCGGAGTTCGCGGCGCAGTGCCACCGCGAGCTGAAGGCGGCGCGCCCGCGGCTCCCGGATCCCGAATGGACGCAGGTCATCGCCGAAAAGCGGGCGACCATCGCTTGCACTCCGGACATGAAGAAACTTGAATTGCGGGCAGATATGCAGGGCGTCCTCCTCGCGGGCGACTACACGGATCCCGACTACCCGCCGACGCTCGAGGCCGCGGTGCGCAGCGGGGTGCGCGCCGCGCGGCGTATCCTTGCAGCCGCATGAGCCAGGTCCTGATCCTCTACTCCACGGTGGATGGGCAGACGCTCAAGATCTGCCGGCGCCTGCAGGCCATCGCCACCGCTGCGGGCCACCGCGCGATCCTCGCCGACCTCGAGAACCACGCCGACTTCGATCCCGCGCTCTTCGACACCGTAGTCGTGGGCGCGAGCATCCGCTACGGTCACCACCGCCCGGTGGTCGCGAACTACCTGCGCTGGAACCGCTCCCTATTGGAAGCGAGGCGCTGCGCGTTCTTCACCGTCAACATCGTGGCGAGGAAGCCCGAGAAGAACTCCCCCGACACCAACCCCTACATGGGCAAGCTGCTGAAGCAGATCGGCTGGCAGCCGGCCCTGCTCGGCGTCTTCGCCGGCCGCCTCGACTACCCGAGCCTGGGATTCTGGGACCGCAACATCATCCGCTTCATCATGCTCCTCACCCGCGGCCCTACCGCGAGCCGCACGGTGGTGGAATACACCGATTGGGAACATGTGGAGGCTTTTGGAGAAAAGCTCTTTTCTCCTGAAGCGACCTAAAGCCGTCGTCCCCGCGAAAGCGGGGATCCAGTACTTGTCATCCAGCCGCTTCGCCGTGCGTTGTTCGATCGGGAGGATCGGAGGGAGAATATGGGCCTAGTGGTCGCGAAACTCGTCCTGAAGAACCCGCGCCTGCCGAAGCTCGCGCCGGTGAAGATCGATGCCCTCGCGGATTCGGGAGCGGTGCATCTCTGCATCCCGGAGGATGTGCGGGACCGGCTTAGGCTCGAGGCCATAGACGAGAAGCTCGTGACCCTCGCCGACGGCTCCCGCAAGCGCGTTCCCTACGTCGGACCGATCGAAGTCCGCTTCAAGAATCGAGTCGGATTCACAGGTGCGCTCGTGATGGGCGATCAGGTCCTGGTGGGAGCGATTCCCATGGAAGACATGGACCTCATCGTCGTTCCGAGGACGAGAACCCTTGACATCAATCCACGCAGCCGGCGCATCGCGACCACGATCGCCAAGTAACCCCTAGAGATTCCTGAGCGCGGCGACCGCCTGGTCGATGCGCTCCACCGCGATCACTTCGAGCCCGGAAATCACCGCCTTCGGCTGGTTCGCCTTCGGCACGATCGCCTTCTCGAAGCCGAGCTTGGCGGCTTCCTTGAGCCGGTCCTGCCCGCGCGGCGCCGGTCGCACTTCGCCCGCGAGGCCAATCTCGCCGAAAACAACGGTCTTCGTTCTTATCGCTCTATCGGTCAGTGAAGAAACGATTGCCAGGGAAACCGCCAGATCGGCCGCCGGCTCGCCGATGCGCACGCCGCCCACCGCGTTGACGAACACGTCCTGCTCCCAGGTCGCGATGCCGGCGTGGCGGTGCAGCACCGCGAGCAGCATCGCGAGGCGGTTCTGCTCCAGGCCCACCGAGAGGCGGCGCGGGTTGGGCGAATGCGCGCTGTCCACCAGCGCCTGGATCTCCACGAGAAGAGGCCGCGTGCCTTCGAGCGTCACCAGCACGCACGAGCCGGGCACCGCCTGCTCGTGCGTGCTCAGGAAAAGGCGCGAGGGGTTGGCCACCGCCTTCAGCCCCCTGTCGGTCATGGCGAAGACGCCGAGCTCGTTCACCGCGCCGAAGCGGTTCTTGGTCGCGCGCAAGAGACGAAAGCTCGTGTTCGGGTCGCCCTCGAAGTAGAGCACCGTGTCCACGATGTGCTCGAGCACGCGCGGGCCCGCGATCGCGCCTTCCTTGGTGACGTGGCCGATGATGAAGAGCGCCGTGCCGCTGCTCTTGGCGTGGCGCGCGAGCTGCGCGGCGCACTCGCGCACCTGCGCCACCGACCCCGGCGCCGATTGCAGCGCCTCGGACCACAGCGTCTGGATCGAGTCCACCACCGCCACGCGCGGCTTGCGCGCATCGAGCGCCGCGGCGATGCGCTCGAGCTGGATCTCGGCGACGAGATGCACCGCGCGCGCATCCACCCCGAGCCGCTTCGCGCGCAGAGCCACCTGTTCTGCCGATTCTTCACCCGAGATGTAGAGAGTCTTGTGCGCAGTTCCCAAGGCAGAAAGAACCTGGAGCAAAAGCGTCGACTTCCCGATCCCCGGATCGCCGCCGATCAGCACCACCTGCCCCGCCACCAGGCCGCCGCCCAGAACCCGGTCGAGCTCGCCGATCCCGGCGGACATCCGCTCCAGCTCCCGCAGCTCCACCTGCTCGAGCGCCACCGCCTCCGGCACGGCGCCCGCGGCGCGCTTCAGGCTCCGCCCCTCCGCGATCGTCTCCACCAGCGTCCCCGCCGCCCCGCACGACGGGCACGCCCCGAACCATTGCAGCGCCGTGGCGCCGCAGTCGGCGCAGACGTAGGCAGATTTGGTTCTTTTCATCAGGAAGATTTTTCTTCTCGCGCCGGGACAACCGAAAAGAAATCAGTTCTCGACAATCGGCACTCTCTGCCCCAGCCCGCACAGGAGTTGATAGCTGACCGTCCCTGCCGCCTGCGCGACCTCGTCGCAGGGCAGGCCCTCGCCCCAGAGCGTCACGGGCGTGCCTACGTAGGCTTCTTCGATGTTGGTGATGTCTACGCAAAGCATGTCCATCGACACACGCCCCACGGTGCCGGTGCGTTGACCGGCGACCAGCACGGGCGTGCCGTTGGGGGCGTGGCGGGGGTAGCCGTCGGCGTAGCCGCAGGCGACCACGCCGATCGTCATCTCCTGCGCCGCCTCGTAGGCGAGGCCGTAGCCCACGCGCTCGCCCGGCTGCAGGTTCTGCACGGCGATGATCTCCGACTGCAGGGTCATCGCGGGCTTCAAGCCGATTTCTTCCGCGCTCTTGAAGGTGAAGGGCGAGCAGCCGTAGAGCATGATTCCCGGGCGCACCCAGTCGGCGCGCGTTTCATCCGTGAAGCGCAGCAGCGCCGCCGAGTTGGCGAGCGAGCGCGGCGCCTCGAACGGCTGCGTGAGCTCGTTGAACCACTGCAGCTGCGCCGCCACGCCGGCCTCGCCGTCGGCGTCGGCGAAGTGCGTCATCACGGTGACCGCGCCGATGCCGGGATGGCCGTCGAGCGAGTTCCAGGCGAGCCGCACGTTGTCCACCGTGAAGCCGAGGCGGTTCATGCCGCTGTTCACCTTGAGGTAGGCGTCGAGCTTGCCCACGAAGGTGGTCTTCTCCAGGATCTCGAGCTGCTCGGTGTTGTGGATCACCGGCGTCAGCCGGTGCCGCACGAACACCGGCAGGTCCTCGGGCTTGAAGAAGCCCTCCAGCATCAGGATCGGCTTCGCGATGCCGGCGTTGCGCAGGCGCAGCGCGTCCACCACGTCGAGCAGCGCGAAGCCGTCGGCCCCGGCGAGCGCCTGCGCGGCGCGCAGCAGGCCGTGCCCGTAGGCGTTCGCCTTCACCACGGCCCAGATCTTCGCCGCCCCCGCGTGGCGGCGCGCGATTGCAAGATTGTGTGCGAGCGCCGCGGCGCTGATGGTCGCGTGGATCGGCCTTGGCATGGCCGGCAGGATACCCCAGCCACGCGCAAAGCGCGGCGCGCCATGCTATAAGCCGCCCGCATGGGCTCCGGCTTCTACATCATCATGGCGGCGCAGTTCTTCTCGTCGCTCGCCGACAACGCGCTGCTGGTCGCCGCCATCGCGCTGCTGGTGCAGGCCGACTCGCCCTCGTGGCTGACGCCCTACCTCAAGTTCTTCTTCGTCGTCTCCTACGTCGTACTGGCGCCGTTCGTGGGCGCCTTCGCCGACCGCCTGCCCAAGGGCACGGTGATGTTCATCGCCAACACCATCAAGATCGCCGGCTGCGCGCTGATGCTGTTCGAGGTCAACCCGCTCGCCGCCTACGCGCTGGTGGGCCTGGGCGCGGCGGCCTACTCGCCGGCGAAGTACGGCATCCTCACCGAGTACCTGCCGCACTCGAAGCTCGTGCTCGCCAACGGCTGGATCGAGGGGCTCACGGTGCTCTCGATCATCCTCGGCGTCATGCTCGGCGGGCTGCTGATCCGCCCGGGCATCGCCGACGCGCTGCTCGGCATCGACCTGCCCCTCGACACGGGCATCGACACCGCGCCGGAGGCGGCGATCGCGATCATCATCGCGGTGTACGCGCTCGCGGCGTACTTCAACCTGCACATCCCGCGCACCGGCACGCCGTTGAAGCCCCTGCCCGCGCACCCGGTGGCGACGCTGCTCGATTTCGCGCGCTGCGTGGACAGCCTGTGGCGCGACAAGCTCGGGCAGATCTCGCTCGCGGTGACCACGCTGTTCTGGGGCGCGGGCGCGACCCTGCAGTTCATCGTCATCGACTGGTCGGCGGCGGCGCTCGGCTACAACCTGTCGGACGCCTCGATCCTGCAGGGCGTGTGCGCGCTCGGCATCGCGCTCGGCGCGGTGGTGGCCTCGCTGCGCGTGCGGCTCGACCAGGCGGTGCGCGTGATCCCGCTCGGCATCGCCATGGGCCTGGTGGTGATCCTCATGATCCTGGTGCGCAACGTCTGGCTGGCGGTGCCGCTGATCGTGCTGATCGGGGGCCTCGCCGGCTTCTTCGTCGTGCCGATGAACGCGCTGCTGCAGCACCGCGGCCACCACCTGGTCGGCGCCGGGCGCTCGATCGCGGTGCAGAATTTCAACGAGAACGCCTCGATCCTGGTGATGATCGCGGCCTACTCGCTGCTGCTGCAGGCGGGGCTCTCGATCTACGCCGTGATCGCGGCGTTCGGCCTGTTCGTCTCCGCCGCCATGCTGCTCGTGCTGCACTGGTTCAGGCGCAACCGCCGCACGCACGAGGAGGAAGTCGAGCGCCTGCTCGCCTTCGCGCGCGCCGAGAGCCGGATGGCTTAGGCGCGCGCCTTCAGCTCCGCCATCGTCTTCACCGCGAAGCGCAGGTCGGCCCAGGCCTTCGCCTTGTCCGGGAGGTTGCGCAGCAGGTAGGCCGGGTGGTAGGTGACGATGAGCGGCACGCCGGCGTAGCGGTGCACGCGGCCGCGCAAGCTCGCGATCGTGGCATCGCTGCCGAGCAGGGTCTGCGCGGCGAAGCGCCCCATGGCGACGATCAGCCTGGGCCGGATGAGCTCGATCTGCCGCGTGAGGTGCGGCGAGCACTTCGCCACCTCCTCGGGCTCGGGGTTGCGGTTGCCCGGCGGCCGGCACTTGAGCACGTTGGCGATGTAGACGTTCTCGCCGCGCTTCAGGCCGATCGCCGCGAGCATGTTGTCGAGCAGCCGCCCCGCCTGCCCCACGAAAGGCTCGCCCAGCCGGTCCTCGTCGGCGCCCGGCGCCTCGCCCACCAGCAGCCACTCGGCTTTCTCGTCGCCGACGCCGAACACCGTCTGCGTGCAGGTCGCGCGCAGCTTGCAGTCGGTACAGCCTCTGACCTTGGTCTTCAGTTGAGACCAGGTCATTTTCGAAACTTCGCTTTCGGGTTGAGCTGAAAAGGACTTTTCAGAAGAACTTCTGAGGCGCCAGATAGGCGCGAGGCCCATCTCCTTCAGAACTTCGGCGCGCCGGCTCACAGCGCGAGCTGCAGGACGAGCGCGTCCTCGCGTCCCGGCCGCGCCGGGTAGTAGCCCGGGCGCACCGCGACCTGGCGAAAGCCGAAGCGGCGGTAGAGCGCCTGCGCGCCCGCGTTGCTCGGCCGCACCTCGAGAAACACCTTGCCGGCGCCGAGCGCGCGCGCGACGCGCATCACCTCCACGAGCAGCGTGCTGCCGTGGCCCCGCCGCTGGTGCCGCGCCGCCACCGACAGGTTGAGCAGGTGGCCCTCGCCCGCCGCCGCCAGCAGCACGAAGTAGCCGATCAGCTCGCCGCCCAGGCGCCAGGTGAAGCACTGGTAGCCGGCGCGCAGCGAGTCGGCGAAGTTGCCGCGCGTCCAGGGATGCGAGTAGACCGCGTCCTCGATCGCGGTCACCTCGTCGAGGTCGGCCTCGCGCATCTGCGCCAGGCGCGGCGTCTCCTTCAGCACTGCGCTCATCGGGTCCTCATCTCGCCTTCAGCTCCTGCGCGGTGAACGCCACCTTGTCGCGCACGTAGGCCGGCTGCGCGAGCGCGGCGTCCACGCCCCCGCCCGCCGCGAGGCGCGGCGCCGCGAGCCGCGCCAGCGCCGCGGCCGAGGGATGGATCCCGGGCAGTATGCTCTTCATGCCGAGCGACCCATAAACCGCAAAGCCGTTTCCACAGCCCACCCAGCCCTCGCCCGGCGGAGCCACCACGTTGGCCGGCGCGATGCATTGCACCGGGATCACCTCGCGCCAGCGCCCGCCGCTTTTCTCGAGCGCCGAATAATACACTTCGTGCATGC
>JBFLYF010000096.1:0-10254 GCA_040756795.1 Pseudomonadota bacterium | reverse complement strand
CACTGGCTCTAACGAGCCTCCCGGCTTCACTGGCAAGCAGCGCTCCTTCGGAGACGGGCTCACCTTCTTCGCCTACGACGGGCTCGTGGGTCTTCCAAGCGAGCAGCGCTGAGTCTGCATACGCAGGCAGAGGATCGCGCGGGAGGGTCCGGGAAGCACTCGCGGGAGTAGTGAAGGCCAGGAGAGCGCTGAGGATCGCTAGAAGGCTGCCTGGAAGCGTGTAGCGGGCTTTCCTGCGTGTCATCATGCCGAGAGGATAGTCCGGCCCGGGAAGGCCGTCAACCGCGGGGTTTCTTGCTTTCTTCTTTCGCTGCAGCGGTGCGGGCGCGGGGGTGGGTGCGATCGAGGACGTCGGAGAGGTCGGAGACCTCGACCTGGGTGTAGATCTCGGTTGTGTCGATACGGGCGTGGCCGAGGAGCTGCTGGATGTGGCGCAGGTCGCAACCAGCGCGCAGCATGTGGGTCGCGCAGGCATGCCGAATCTGGTGCGGCGTGATCGTGCGGTCGATCGCGGCCTTGCGCGCGATCTTGTGGAGGCGGTCTCGGATTGACTCCGTCGTGTGGCGGTGTCCGGTGAAGCCGTGCTGATCGGAGGCGAGGAAGAGCGCCGCGCAGCCGGGTGCCTGCGCGAAGCCCGGGCGCGTGTGCTGGAGGTAATCGAGGAGGGCCGAGACAGCAGCCTCGCCAATCGGCACGACCCGGCCCTTGCCACCCTTACCGCACCGCACGGTGACGGTGCCGGTCGAGAGATCCAGGTCCTGCACGTCGAGCTTCGTCACTTCTTCCACGCGCAGCCCCGTCGAGTACATGAGCTCCAGTATCGCGCGATCGCGCCTCCCGATAGAGGTCAGCGTGTTCGGCGTTGCGAGAATGCGGGTCATCTCGGATTCAGTCGGGATGCGCTTTGGGAGCGGCCTCGGAGGCATCTTCGGAGAGATCCCTGAAGCGGGATTCGCGAAGATGAAACGGCGCCGCGCCATGTACTCGAGCAGATCCGTGACGAGCCACAGGCGCTGTGCCTGCGTGCGGCGCTCAAGCGGCTTCCACATCGCCGATTCCGCCTTCGACCGCTTGTAGCGATACGCCGCGAGCTCGACGGCGTATGCGCGTATGTCCTCGCTCGTGAGATCGCCGATATCGCGCTCGCCCACCCACTGCAGGAAGTGCTGTAGGTATGTGCGCCGGTGGTAGAGCGTTCCACGTGCAAGCCCGCGAGTGGCGCAGGCCTCCATGTAGCCGTCGACGACACTCTGCGTGTCGAGCGCGCTATGAGCCATGAGCCTCGCGCCCCTGCTCAACCCGCCTCAGAAGAGCGGAGCAGCGCTCCTTCGGAGGGCGTAACGGTTACCGGGGAGACAGACGCCACTGTTTGCAGTCATGCCGCCTCCCCCTAGTAGCAGCGAAAGAAAAAGATGATGCAAAGCCGACGGCAGAGCCATCCCCGGCCGCCAGAGCCTGCACCTGCTTCATCGCGGAGCAGCGCTCCTTCGGAGGACATAGCTCACGGCCTACGCCTCTCGCTCTCGCGCGGGTGATAGAGCCGGTGCAGCTTCTTCATCTCGGTTGTGCCGATCGGTGCATGGCCGAGGAGCTGCTGGACCTGGGCGTAGCCGGCGCCGGCATTCAGCATGTGAGTCGCGCAGGCGTAACGGAATTGGCGGGGACTGACTGGATGATCGATTCCAGCCTTTCGGGAGAGCCGGTAGAGGATGGCCTTGAGGGCATGGGTCGTTAGGCGGGTTCCGGGCCGCGCCTGCTGGTCGCTTCTGAGGAAGAGCGCCGTCTCCTCGGGTGTCTGCACGAATCCAGGGCGCGATCGCTGCAAGTAGTCTTGAAGCGCAGCCCGCGCGGCCTCTCCAACGGGTGCGGCTCGCTCATGACCGCGATATCGCACACGGACCGTGCCGCTATCTAGATCCACATCCGCACAATCGAGCCTGGAGACCTCCTCGCCCCGCAACCCCGCCGAGTACATCAGCTCCGCGATCGCTCTATCGCGCCGCCCAACCGACGTGCGCGTGTTCACGGCAGAGAGGAGGCGCTTCATCTCCGATTCAGCCGGAATGCGTTCCGGAAACGGCCTGGTCCGCGAGAGAGGATTCGCGGCAATCAGACCTCTGGAATGGAGCCACGCGAAGAGATCCCTGACGGCCCACATCCGGTGCTCCCGCGCCACCCCGCGCGCTCGAAGCTCATCCGAATAGGCCTCAACCTCCTCTTGTGTCAGCGCGCCGAGATCACGCTCGCCCACCCACTCCAGGAACTGCCGGAGATACGAGCGCAGCAGATCGAGCGTCTGCGGAGCAGGCCCGCGCCGCGCACACGCATCAATGTAGCTGTCGAGAACCGAGTCGGGCCGGAGCTCATCATCTCCGGCTGGCGGCACCGACTCGTGGATACGCTCCCGCGGATGATACAGAGTGTGCACCTTCTTCAGTGTGCCGGAGTGAGCATGGCTCAAGAGTTGCTGCACCTGGCCAAGCTCGGCACCGGCCTGCAGCATATGCGTTGCGCACGCCTGCCGGAATTGCTGCGGAGTCACGGGTTCGAGCCCGGCCTTCCGGGCGAGCCTCCGGAGGATAGTCCGGATGTTACGGACCGTGAGGCGCCGCCCATCACGCGCAACGAATAGCGCGGCTGGCTCAGGCGCAAATCTTGGGCGCGAATGCAGCAGGTAGTCCCGAAGCGCCTCGCACGCCGCACCCCCGAGCAGCAGCACTCGATCCTTGCCGCGATACCGGACACGCGCGACACCGCTATCGAGATCCACCTCGGCGCAATCGAGCCTGCAGACCTCCTCGCTCCACGCGCCCGCCGAGTACATGAGCTCCGCGATCGCTCTGTCGCGGCTCCCGAGCGCCGTGCACCTGTTGGCTGCGGAGAGAAGCCGGCTCATCTCAGACTCAGTGGGGATGCGCTTGAAGAACGTTCTGCAGCGGATCCCAGAAGCAGGATTCGCCGCGACCTGGCCGCTCGAAAGGAGCCAATCGAAAAGACTGACGACGACCCACAACCGCTGCCTCTGTGTCGGACGCGCGAAGCGGCGGTGGCTCTCGGCGTAGGCTCGCACGTCCTCCTTCCTGAGCGCCCCGAGATCGCGCCCGAGACCTACCCACCGCAGGAAGTGGCGCGTGTCGCAGCGCCACTGACGGACCGTCCGCGGAGCAAACCCGCGTGCCGTCAACACCTCGATGTAGCGTTCGAGAAGCTCAGGCCCGGCCGCCGGCACGATGACGCTCCCGTGGGTGGTAGAGCCGGTGCACCGTCTTCAAGTCGCCGATCTCGACCTTCGTGTAGATCTCGGTCGTCTGAAGAGAGGCGTGCCCGAGCAGCCGCTGGATGTGGCGGATGTCGGCTCCGCCCTTGAGCATATGGGTCGCGCACGCATGTCGAAGAAGATGCGGATGGAGATGCTTCTTCAACCCCGCACGCCTGGCCGCCATCTTCACGGCCTTTATCACGACAGGTGCTGCAAGCGCCCGGCCGTTTCTCGTCAGGAAGAGATTCTGAACCCCGTCCCGCTTCGCAAGCCACGGACGCTCCTGCTGCACGTAGTCCGACAGCGCATCCCACGTGATCTTCCCAAGCGGCACGACACGGTCCTTGCCGCCTTTCCCGCAGCGCACCGTGAGCGTCTTCTCGCCGATATCCGTCATACAGAGCCCCCGGAGCTCTGCGTTCCTCATCCCCGTCCCGTAGAGCACCTCGAGCATCGCCCGGTCGCGCTTCCCAAGCGGCTCAGAGGTGTCGATCGATTCGATCAGACCAACGGCCTCCTTCGGCGTCAGGTTCGACCGCGGCAGGTGCCGCTGCGTCTTCGGATACTGAATCTGCGAGGCCGGGTTCATGAGCAGCCGCCCTTCCCGCCACAGATGCCGGAAGAACCCCTTCACCGCCGCGAGCCGGTTGCAGTGCGTCCCAATCGATATCCGCTCGCCATCGCGCTTCTCTTCGACTAGCAGCCCCGTCTGATACGTCGCGAGCGTCTCCGGTGTGACCTCCGTGAGCTCGTCGATTTCGGTCTCGGCCGAGAGCCAGTCGAAGAAGTGCCTCACGTTCTGCTCGTAGCTGACGATCGTCCTGCGGCTCCAGTTCCATGACCCCATCGCGTCAACAAACCGCGCAAGCTCGATATCGATCCGCAGGCGCTGCCGCTCGTCCATCTACGCCTCACTTCTGTTCCACAACACAGAAGAATAGTTCCGCTCCCGAAAACCCCTCCAAGTTCACTTTGCGTCTCGTAACCGGCTGAGCCAGGCTCACTTAAGCCCCCTAAACTTGGTGCACCAAGTTCCTCCAAGTCCCTCCAAGTGTCACTTATTTAGGACACTTGGAGGAAATTGCAGGTCTTCCTCGGTTCCGTCCCACAGCAATTCGTAAAGATACCGGCGCCCTTTGCGGCCCGTGACCGGCAGCAAGTACTCGTACTCGACCAGCTGCTGCAGGTAATCGCGCAGGTGCCACACCGACAGCCCCGTGGCTTCCTGGATCTCCTTGCGGTCGACCACGGCGTGGTGCTGCGGAATCTTGCGCTCGCTCATCTTCTTCGTCACCAGCTTGCGGATCTCGATCAGAAGCGAGCGGGATGGAGGGGCGAGCTCATCGAGATTGCGCCTGAGCACGCTCTGCGCAAGCTCGGTAGCGAGACGCACGTCCTCAACGGTGACCTCGATGTAAGTCTCGCCGCTGCTCGTCTTATTGTGCGCTCGCTGGTACTGGTGCAGCAGCGCGATCGCCTTGATGAGCAGCAGGTACTTCTTCTGTTCCCGGCGGAGGATGAGCCGGTCGGAGGGGTAGAGGAGCTTTGGCGCGAGGTTGTTCACAACGCGCAGTGGGAGCAGCAGCCGCTGTGCGTTGTGGTGGCGGCGCAGTATCGCTTTCTTGCGCTCGGAGGCTTCAAGCCCATCCAGCGTATCGTCTTGGCGCTGGCGCTCGAGAATGCGGCGTGTCTGCTCCTTGGATTCGTCGATCGTGAGTATCATGAAACGGTTCCGCGTCTCGTAGTCGAGCGCCTCGGGGTGAGCCGTCGTCAGGAAGATCGCGACGGGCCCGTTGACGCGGTAATCCTCGGCACGCTGCTTGCCGGTCTGCGGATCGGTGCGCGTGGATGTGATCGCGAGGTACCCGGCCGATTGCAAGCACCGCAGCGCGTATGCGGCTTCCGCTGCCCCGCCTTCCTCGTCGATCGCCAGCACCTTGTGCACCAGTGCGTTCTCGTCCTTGTAGAACAGCGCCTGCTTCGTTACGCACGTGCGCTCGATCAGCGCTTCGGCCGGAACAAACTCCACTGTGCGTTTCTGCATCGTGCTCTTGCCCGCTCCAGAGCGCGCGCAGAAGAGCACCGCCAGCGCCTCCTGCGCAAGCAGCCGCGAGATTGCCACAAGGTAGGCGGTGAGCATCACCATCTCTTCGCCCACACAGCCAATCGCGCGGAAGTCATCGAGGATGAGTGCGACCAGATTCGGCGCGATCAGAAACTCCATCGCTTCCTCCCGCTCCGCAGGTGTCATCGCTTTCTTCTCGGAGGCGGAGCTCTTGTTGTGCGCACGAAGCTCGAGCCTCTCGCGCTCGAGGGCCTCGATCATGGTGTCGAGCTCGATCACAACGGCAGTCGCATCGCTCAGTCCGAATCTCTCTGCAATGGCCTCCTGGAAGCTCCTGCGGGCGCGGGCCGAGTAGAGATCGAAGGTGTCGACGTGGAACCGCCCTTCCTGCTCCACCCGCACGTTCACGCGCAACCGCTCAACCCCAATCGCCACCAGGCCGCGCACCAGGTACCGCCGCTTCTCGAAGCAAAGCACGTAGGCCCCATCCTCCTGCGCCAGCTGCGGGATCGCGCAGTTGTCAGTTGCCGGTTGCCGGTTGTCAGCTGGTGCCGCCGGGGCTACCTCCCTTGCTTCCTCTTTCGCGGGCGCGCCTTCAGCCGCAGTTGGCAGCGAAACAGAAGATGGCACCGCGCCCCCCGTGCTTTCTTCTTTCGCTGCAAGCGCTGCGGCTTCGGCCATCTCGGGGTTGGCGACCGGCGTTGTGCTGGCATGGTTCTCCGAAGGAGCGCTGCTTGCCAGTGAGGACGGAGACGCAGAGTCGGACGGGGACGGCACTGCAGTCTGCTCCTCTGTGCTTTTTCCTTTCGCTGCTTCGGTGACAGTGGTGGAGCTCCCTTCGATGGTGATTGGCTCCTGCTCCGCAGCGCCAGGCAGCGAAGAAGGAAGCACCACCGCCGCAGGGGAAGCGCTGCTCACGAGCTCACGCCAGATGCGCGCGAATCCATCGGGGCCCTCGCGCACCAGCAGCTCGTTGGCATCTTTCGCCGGCAGCGAGACGGTGCGCGTGTCGATGCCGCACCGCATGAGTCTCTCGGCGATCGCCGCCGATGCCTTCTCTCCGGCTTCGTCTGAATCGAGCGCCAGGACGACGCGGCGTACGCGGTGCTTGTCGAGCAGTCCGTCGTGATCCGGAGTCCAGCCGTTTACGCCGTAGACCGGCACGACGTTCGCTATCCCTGCCTCCAGAAACGACATCGCGTCGATCACCGACTCGGTGATGATGAGCTCGCCGGCCGTTGCGGCGGACTGGGCATTGACCAGGCCTCGCCGCAGCCCGGGCAGATACAGATGCTGATCGCGATCGATCGCCCGGCCGTACATCCCGACGATGACGCCGGCGAGATCGCGCAGCGGCAGCACTATGCAGCGAAGAAAGAGCTCGGCACCCGCAGCAGTGATGACACCGAGCTTAGAGAGAGCCGCGCGCATCTTGCTCCTCTCAGAAACACGCTCCAGCAGCGTCCCATCCGCGTAGCCCACCTGCAGGGCCTGGATGATCTCGCCCCTGGCGATCCCGCGTGAGACCAGGTACTCCCTCGCCGCCTGTGAGGAGACCAGGCTCTTCTGGTAGTACGCAACAACCCGCTCCAGCAGCGCCGGCGCCCGAAGCTCCGTGCTCGCAACTCGAACCGCGGAAGCGCGAGCAGCGCCATCGCCACCCAGCCGCGTGACCGCCTCCCTGAACCCCACTCCCCACAACCTCCGCGCAAACTCGATCACATCCCCTCCCACGCGCTTCCCATTCGCCGAACAAGCCCCATGACAGCACCAGTACTGCTTCCGCGGCGATACAACGAGCGATGGCGTCGAGTCAGAATGAAACGGGCACAAGCCGACGTAGTCAGCACCACGCCGACGAAGCTGAATCCCCTGAGACTGAATGAAACTAACCAGCTCATGCCGAGCCCGAATCTCCGCGATCACTTCCGCCGGTATCATCGAAGAGTGCCTCCTTCCTTGACCTTGTCAAGTAGAAAAGCGATCTCATCATAAGCATTTGACATGGATCTCAAAATACTATATGATAGAGTACATGTCAAGCAAAAAAATTCGATGCAAGGCAAACGAGGGCTACAATCATGAGTGCTATGCCAAGGAAATCGCGGTTGAATCTGCCGAAACTGGAATTGGGACCCGGCTCGATAGGCCAGCGGCTCAGCGGGGTCAGAAGAGAGCGCGGATACACTCAGGTTGAGCTGGCTGAGAAGATCGGGATTCTACAGAATTTGGTCTCTGCTTATGAGCGCGACCAGCTCCGTCTCAACGCGGAAATGCTGGCTCGTTTTGCGATGGCCCTGGAGGTGAGCTCCGACCAACTGCTCGGTCTGAAGACGCCCCCCAACGGCGGACCCAAGCCCAGCCTGAAGATACTCCGGCGGCTAAAGCGAATTGAAACCCTTCCAATAACTCAGCAAAAAACCCTGTTCAAAACCATTGACACCTTCTTGAAGGCAGCCGGCATGTAGCTCGCCCGGAGACTTCGATCGCGTTCGGTTTGCTACCTTTCGACGCCCTGGTTCGGCGTTGACCAGTACATGACATCGCATGCCACGCAGTTCCTCTTTCTGCCCGAACGCGGCACGGATTACGGAAGCAGCACGCGCGAAAAGTCGAATGCCGGAGCCTTGCCATCACTGTATCGCCAGCGTCCCTTGCTCATGAAGGCTTCCGCGCCGAGGTGCTCACGAATCGCCGCCCTTGTCTCCTCGGCGACGGAGTCAAAAACCGATTCGGATGCCTGCAACCACAAGTGCGACGATCCGATCTCCTCGATCTTGAGGAAAGGTGCCGATAGTATACGCTCCCTGCCGAACATGGAGACATAGGGTGGACCGTAGATACTCACCCAGGGCACGTCCGGGAGTCGCCTCACAAGATCAAATGGAAGATCCCATCCTTTCAACGACATGTTCCGGATGTCTCCGTATACGGCGTCCACTGCCACCGCGAGGTCCTTGAAAAGGTCGAAGAACTCTCCCAGGATGCCTCGCTTGTTCTTGAGAAGCCCCAGCGGCGCGTGGCCATCGACCGCCGAGAAGGACGGGGTCTTCGACTTATGCCAGTTGATCATGTAACCGACGCCGGAAGAACCTTCGAGGAGCAAGATGGCTTCCCGGGGCTCCCCCTTCTCGCGCGCATTCGCTGTTGAATTGGGCCAGACGCTCAACACCGGCTCTAGGTCCGAACAGTTTATTCGTTGGTCGAGAGGCTCATGTATGCCGAACTTGAGTGGTTGAAGCTCGGTTGGGGTCTTCTTGAGACGCCTCAGAACTCTCAAAGCCAATTCGCCGTCCTCAAAGTCGGCGAGCGACATGAGCGAAAACCCTATCGCCTCAACAAGGTTGGTCATGGAACTGCCACCTGCAGAACTCTAACGCCGTGACCCAGTGCGTATTGCAGGAGATTCGCACTGATCGGTGTGTTTCCTAGAGGCGTGTAGTAGATCAGCGTCTTGCTGGTGGTCGTCTCCGCCCACTTCACGAGACCTTGCGCCTGTGCGTCGAAGGGAATGCTCGCTCCCGTCTTGGCGTCCGCATACGCAGCGACTCCACCACGTGGATTGTAGATTGTATAATCGGGCTGCACGTATTGACGTGCCGGCACAAGATCTGGTGTCGGCAGCCGTTCCTGGCGTTCAAGTTGCCCCAACTCGTCTAGGCCCTTAAGCTTAACCTCGGCAACATAGTCATCGAACTGCTGACCCACTACGCTGTTCTGGCTGAGTGTACTTGGGCTCGGCGGTCTGATACTGCCCAGGTAGTCCTCAACGACGGTAGAAGCCTGACCCAGTCTTCCTGCTACGAACCCGCCAGCTACGACTGGCGTGTAAACCTCACCCATGACATAGCCAAGTGAACCTTCATTCGCACCAATCGCGCGGTTGATCTTGTCGGTGAGCGTTCTTTCCGCCTTGTTCACGTACGGAGTCACGAATGGGTTGCCCAGGACGCCGGGAGTGGTTCGAACGACCATGAAAGCCGTGCCCGTCGCCGCTCTCGCTGCGCCTCCAGCTACGTCCTTCCCGAATTGCTTTGGCGTGACGTCGAAGGCACCGAGATTCCACGCCATCTGAAGCCAGAACTCGTAATCTCGATCGGCTTTGGATCCCTGATCGACAATGCAATACCACTCGACGAGTTTCCCGTAGGCCTCGGCGTGCGAATCGCCCTCTGCCCTGAGCTCCCGATAGACCCGCTGAATGGCCTCTGGATCCTGTCCCGCTGCAACTCGCAGCCCCAGCGGATCGGCCATATTCCCCGGATTGTTTCCGAACCCCTGATACAGGCTCATGGAGTCGGCGTAGCCCATGGGGTCTGGCTGGAGGAAGCGGCCGAGGTCGGGTGAGAAGTAGCGATGCCTGATTAGATGCCCTACGCGGCTTTCCCGCCATCCCGGCACCCCGGAATCAACTACTTCCGCGGCGCTTGCAGCGAAAGGAGAATCGGTTCTGCGAGCCGATCTTGCTGATTCCACTGAGAGACGATTTGTGGGCTCTACGATTGTAGTAAGCCTCAGACGGCCTGCCAGCGCTCCTGCGGAGGGCCCGGAAGCAGCGAAGGAAAGAGACGAGAGCCACGCATCCTCAGCGCCTTCACTGGCTCTAACGAGCCTCCCGGCTTCACTGGCAAGCAGCGCTCCTTCGGAGACGGGCTCACCTTCTTCGCATACGACGGGCTCGTGGGTCTTCCAAGCGAGCAGCGCTGAGTCTGCATACGCAGGCAGAGGATCGCGCGGGAAGGTCCGGGAAGCACTCGCGGGAGTAGTGAAGGCCAGGAGAGCACTGAGGATCGCTAGAAGGCTCCCTGGAAGCGTGTAGCGGGCTTTCCTGCGTGTCATCATGCCGAGAGGATAGTCCGGCCCGGGAAGGCCGTCAACCGCGGGGTTTCTTGCTTTCTTCTTTCGCTGCAGCGGTGCGGGCGCGGGGGTG
>JBFLYF010000095.1:0-10269 GCA_040756795.1 Pseudomonadota bacterium | reverse complement strand
GCGCGCTGCGCCCGCGGCCTGCGCCTTCCAGAGCTTGAGCAGGGCGAGGACATCCGAGCGCTCGTCGGCGAAGCGCGCGTGCCGCTCGTCGGCGGCCTGCGCGCGCTCGAGCGGCCGCACGCGCGCGTCCTGCACCGAGAGCGCCGCGCCGATCACCAGCAGCTGCTCGAGGCACCCTTCGTCACGCGCGGCAATCAGCATCCGGCCGACGCGCGGGTCGAGCGGGAGCCTGGCGAGCTCGCGGCCGATGGGCGTGAGCTCGCGATCGGCAGCCACGGCGCCCAGCTCGGCGAGCAGCGCGTAGCCGTCGGCGATCGCGCGGCCCGAAGGCGGGTCGAGGAAGGGGAAGTCCTCGACCTTGCCGAGCTCGAGGCTGAGCGCGCGCAGGATCACCGCGGCGAGCGAGGAGCGCAGCAGCTCCGGATCGGAGAACCGGGGCCTGCGGCCGAAGTCCTCCTCGGAGTAGAGCCGCAAGCACACGCCGTCGGCGAGGCGCCCGCAGCGCCCGGCACGCTGGTTCGCCGAAGCCTGCGAGACGTCCTCCACCTTGAGCTGCTCGACCTTGCTTCGGTAGCTGTAGCGCTTGACGCGCGCGAGGCCCGTGTCCACCACGTAGCGGATGCGCGGCACGGTGAGCGAGGTCTCGGCGACATTGGTGGCGAGCACGATGCGCCGCTCGCGTCCCGGCCTGAAGACGCGATCCTGCTCGGCGACCGGAAGGCGCGCGTACAGCGGCAGGATCTCCGCGCCGCGCAGCCGCCTGCCGAGGACCGCCTGCGCCTCGCGGATTTCGCGCTCGCCCGGCAGAAAGACGAGCACGTCGCCCGGCCCCTCGCGGCAGGCTTCCTCCACCGCGTCGGCGAGCGCATCCTCCTCCTCGTCGCGCGTCGTGTCCTCGGCGTCGCCCTCGACCGCGCGGTAGCGGACTTCGACCGGGTAGAGGCGGCCCGAAACCTCGATCACCGGCGCGCCGCCGAAGTGCCGCGAGAACCTGTCGGCATCGATGGTCGCGGAAGTGATCACCAGTCTCAGGTCCCTTCTTCCTTCCAGCAGCCGCTTGAGAAATCCCAGAAGGAAATCGATGTTCAGGCTTCTCTCGTGCGCCTCGTCGATGACGATCGTGCCGTAGGCGGAGAGCATCCGGTCGCCCTGCGTCTCGGCGAGCAGGATGCCGTCGGTCATCACCTTGATCGCGGTGCCGCGGCCCACGCGCTCGCCGAAGCGCACCTTGTAGCCGACCAGGCCGCCGAGCTCGGTCTTGAGCTCCTCGGCGATGCGCGCCGCCACCGAGCGCGCCGCGATGCGCCGCGGCTGGGTGTGGCCGATCAGGCCGGCCTCGGCGCGGCCCATCTCGAGCAGGATCTTCGGGATCTGCGTCGTCTTGCCCGAGCCGGTCTCGCCGCAGACGATCACCGCCGGGTGGGCGGCGACCGCGCGCGCGATCTCCTCGCGCCTGCCGTTGATCGGCAGCGCCGGGTCGAACTCGATCGGCCGCAGTAGCGCCAAGCGCGCCGCAGGATATAGGATTTCCCGATGGCCGGACCCACGAAGCAGTTCTGGCAGGAGAAATTCGAGCAGGGGCACACGCCCTGGGACCGGGGCGGCGTCAATCCGCAGCTCGAAGCCTGGCTCTCGAGCGGCGCGCTCGCGCCCTGCCGCGTGCTCGTCCCCGGCTGCGGCTCGGGCTACGAGGTCGCGGCGCTGGCGCGCGCCGGGTTCGAGGTCACCGCGCTCGACTACGCGCCGGTAGCGGTGGCGCGCACGCGCCAGCTCCTCGAAACCTCGAATCTGAAAGCGGAACTGGCCGAAGCGGACGTCCTCGCCTGGCAGCCCGAGCGCGCGTTCGACGCCGTCTACGAGCAAACCTGCCTCTGCGCGCTCTACCCGGACCAGTGGCGCGCCTACGCCGACCAGATCGGCGGCTGGCTGCGCCCGGGGGGGCGGCTGTTCGCGCTCTTCGTCCAGTTCCTGCGGCCCGCGGCCGCGCAGGGCGCCATCTCGGGCCCGCCGTACCACTGCGACATCCACGCCATGCGGGCGCTCTTTCCCGAGCCGCAGTGGCGCTGGCCGAAGCCGCCGTACCCGCGCACGACCCACCCGCAGGGGCTGGAGGAGCTGGCGGTGGTGCTGGAGAGGCGCGGCTAGCGCGGCCTGCTGGCCCAAATCTTTTCCCATAACGCCCGTTGCACCGGAGGAATTTCCTTCTTGGCCGAGCCGCGCAATGCGCTCGTCTGGGGCCGGATTGGGGCTGGTCATGAGCGGGCCAGCCGGCCCTGCGCGCTATCGCATTTCTCAATGTGACATACTCCCACGCTACCCTAACCCAACAGCCCTGCCGCGACATGAACATCAGGGCCGTCAAGTGATTCCGTCACGGCGCCACCCATGTCATTTCGTTCCAAAGTGACGGCACTCCTGGCCAGGATTCAACGCCCTCGCTCGCAGCAACCCGCCGGCGCCTCGCTGGCACGGCTCGAGAGCAATGCCTGGCTGCACCGTCATTGCCAGGACATCTGCGGCAGCGTGTTGTCGCTTGGCAGCGGCAATGACTCCGACAACGAAGGGGACGTCTACCGCAACTACTTTCCCTTGTCTTCGTCCTATACTACTTCAGAGGTGGTCGATGGCTCCGGCTGCGATTTGACACTCGATATTCGATCGATGCCGCAAATCGACGACGGCGCATTCGATTGCATCTTCTGCAGCGGTGTCCTGGAGCATGTGGACGACCTGCAGGCCGGCTTCGACGAAATGACGCGAATACTCGCGCCCGGCGGCACCCTCCTGCTGGGATTGCCATTCCGCCAGGCGATTCATATGGCCCCGCACGACTACTGGCGATTTACCGAATTCGGCATAAGACACCTGCTGCGGCGTGCCTATGAAGTGGTCGAACTGACGCCGATCGACACAAGCATTGGCCCCGACTTCCCCGCCACATACTGGGTCAAGGCGATCAAGAGAGGGCCTTGATCAGACCGGACCCTATCCCTTAGGTTCAGTCGCCGTATAGCCGGATGCGCGCCGCGTAGCGCGCGAGCAGGTCCGCCTCGAGGTTGACTTTCGACCCGGCGGCGAGCCGCGAGAGAGTGGTCACTGCCAGCGTGTGCGGAATCAGGTTGACGTCGAACTCCGCGCCCTTCACCCGGTTGATCGTGAGGCTCACGCCGTCCACGCACACCGAGCCCTTGCGCGCGAGATAGCGCGCGAGGCCGCGCGGCGCGCGCAGCGTGTAGACGCTGCCGCGCACGCGCAGCACGCGCCCGACGCCGTCTACGTGGCCCGCTACGAGGTGTCCCCCCAGGGGATCGCCGAGCGCGAGGGACTTCTCGAGGTTGACCGGGCCGGGCTTGTCGAGACCCGTGGTGACGTGCAGCGTTTCCCTGGAGACGTCGAACGCGAGCCGCCGGCCGCGCTTGCGCGTCACGGTGAGGCAGCAGCCCTGCACGCAGATCGAATGCCCCACCTTGACCTCGGCGAGCGGTAGCCGCCCGGCGTCGACCACGAAGGGCCGCGTGCTGACGATCTCGCCCACGGCCTGGACGATGCCGCTGAACATCAGGCGGGCCTCGCCAGTATCCGGATGTCGTCACCGATCCGCTCGAGCGACTCGATCCTGGTTTTTATTCTGTTCTCCAAAGACGAAAAAGCAGGCAGCAGCAGCATCCCCTGCGCCTCCTCGCCGAGAAAGCTCGGGTTGAGGTAGACGAGGAATTCGTCCACGCAGCCCTCGCGCACGAGCGAGCCGTTGAGGCGAAAGCCGGCCTCGACGTGCAGCTCGTTCACGCCGCGGCGCGCCAGTTCCTCGAGCATCTTGGGCAGGTCGACCTTGCCTTGCGGGTTCGGCAGCCTTCGAATTTCAGCTTTCAGATCTCTTTTCGGCTCGACCCCACAGAAGATCAGGGCACTGCCCCCCTCCAGGATCTTCGCACTCTCCGGTATCTCCAGACGGCTGTCGACCACGACGCGCAGCGGCTGGCGCGGCGTTTCGATCTCGCGCACCGTGAGGCGCGGGTCGTCCGCCTTCACGGTGCCGATGCCGGTGAGGATGGCGCAGGCGCGCGCGCGCCAGCGATGCCCGTCCTTGCGCGCCTCGGCCCCCGTGATCCACTGGCTGCGGCCGTCGGCGAGCGCGGTGCGGCCATCGAGCGTCGCCGCGATCTTCATGCGCACCCACGGCCGGCCGCGCCTCATGCGCGAGAAGAAGCCGATGTTGAGCTCTCTTGCTTCTTCCGCCATCAAGCCATCCTGGTAGCTCACGCCTTTTGCCGACAGGGTCTGTCCTCCGTGAGCAGATTCCCGGTTCGGGTCGGCAACAGCAGCGACAACGCGCTTCACCCCGCTCTTCAGAATCAATTCGGTGCAAGGCGGCGTGCGGCCGTGGTGGTTGCAGGGCTCGAGCGTGACGTACAGCGTCGCGCCCGCCGCTTTTCTTCCTGCTTCATGGATTGCCAAGACCTCGGCATGGGGCGCGCCGGCTTTCTCATGCCAGCCTTCGCCGACCGCGGTCTCGCCCTGCGCGAGCACGCAGCCGACCCGTGGGTTGGGTGTGGCGGTGTTGAGGCCCTTTTCCGCGAGCGCGAGCGCCCGCGCCATCATCGCGCGGTCGAAGTCCGAAAACGGAGTCACTTCTTCCTGCGGCGCGGCGACTTGACTTCCTGCACCGCCTCGCGGAAATCGTCCGGCGTCTCGAAGCTGCGGTACACGGAGGCGAAGCGGATGTAGGCGATCTTGTCGAGCTTGGCGAGCTCGCGCATCACCAGGTCGCCCACGCGGCTGGTCGGCACCTCGCGCTCGCCCAGCGAGCGCAGCTTCTCCTCGATGCGGTCGACCGCCGCGTCGACGTCCTCGGTCGCCACCGGGCGCTTCCTCAGCGCGAGCATCATGCTGCCCACGAGCTTCTCCCGGTCGAACTCGGTGCGGCTGCCGCCTTTCTTCACCAGGCGCGGCATCCTCAGCTCCACGCGCTCGTAGGTGGTGAAGCGCTTGTCGCACTTCGGGCACTTGCGGCGGCGCCGGATGACGTTGGTGCCCGGGTTCGAGCGCGTGTCGACCACCTGGGTGTCTTCGCTCTCGCAGAACGGGCAGCGCATTGCGGCCGGCTAGACGTACACGGGAAACTTCGCGCACAAGGCCTTCACCTCGCGCGCCGCGCGCTGCCGCGTCGCCTCGCCCGCCGGGTCGTCGAGCACGTCGGCGATCAGGTGGGCAAGCCGCTCGGCCTCCCCCTCGCCGAAGCCGCGCGTCGTGATCGCGGGCGAGCCGATGCGGATGCCCGAGGTGACCATGGGCCGCTGCGGGTCGTTCGGGATCGCGTTCTTGTTCACCGTGATGTGCGCGCGGCCGAGCGCTTCCTCGGCGTCCCTGCCGGTGACGCTCTTCGCGCGCAGGTCGACGAGGAACATGTGGCACTCGGTGCGGCCCGAGACGATGCGCAGCCCGCGCGCCTGCAGGGTCCGCGCCATGGCCTTCGCGTTGGCGACGACCTGTTCCTGGTAAGACCTGAATTCCGGCTTGAGCGCCTCGCCCAGCGCCACCGCCTTGGCGGCGATGGCGTGCATCAGCGGGCCGCCCTGGATCCCGGGAAAGATCGCCGAGTTGAGCGCGCGCTCGTGCTCGGCGCCGGCGAGGATCATGCCGCCGCGCGGCCCGCGCAGCGTCTTGTGGGTCGTCGTCGTCACCACGTCGGCGACCCCGACCGGGCTGGGATACAGGCCCGCCGCGACCAGGCCGGCGTAGTGCGCGATGTCGGCCATCAGGATCGCTTCCACCTCGTCGGCGATGCGGCGCAGGCGCTGCCAGTCGATCCTGAGCGAATAGGCGGAGGCGCCGGCCACGATCACGCGCGGGTTGTGCTCGAGCGCCAGCTTCTCGGCCTCGGCGTAGTCGAGCACTTCGTCGCCGTCCAGGCCGTAGGAGATCGCGTGGTAGAGCTTGCCGCTCGAGCTGACCGCGGCGCCGTGGGTCAGGTGGCCGCCGTGCGCGAGCGACATGCCGAGCAGCGTGTCGCCGGGCTTGAGGAACGCGAGGTACGCCGCCTGGTTCGCCTGCGAGCCCGAGTGCGGCTGCACGTTGGCGTACTCGGCGCCGAAGAGCTGCTTGGCGCGCTCGATCGCGAGGTGCTCGGCGATGTCGACGAAGGCGCAGCCGCCGTAGTAGCGCTTGCCCGGGTAGCCCTCGGCGTACTTGTTGGTGAGGAGCGACCCCTGCGCCGCGAGCACCGCGGGACTGGCGTAGTTCTCCGAGGCGATCAGCTCGACATGCTCCTCCTGCCGCCGCGCCTCCTGGCGGATGGCGTTGCAGATCTCGGGGTCGGACTGCTCGAGGGTGACGGCGGCGAACATGGGCGCGCAAAAGCCGTAATTCTAGACGACGAGCGGGGGCGCCAAGTCCTCCGGCCGGTCGATGTCGCGGATCACGCCGGGGTCGCCGACCGGAATCCTCACCAGGTCCCTGTCGTGCGCCGCCAGCAGCCGCTTCGCGCCTTCATCCCCGGCCAGGGCCTCGAGCTCGCCCCGGTACTTCCCGGAAATGCCCACGGGGTGGCCGCGGCGCGCGCGGAAATAAGGCGCGGCAAGCGGGGCTCCGTTGAGCAACGCGTCCCGTATCGCTGCGATCGAAGTCGGACGGACGAAAGGCATGTCGGCGAGCGCGACGAGGTAGGCGTCGGCCGCACCGCAGGCGCGCGCCCCGCAGGCGAGGCTCGCGCCCATGCCTTCGCGCGCGCGCTCGCAGACGACGGTCTCGACGCCTTCCTTTTCCAGGAGCCTCTGCAGCTCGGCGGAACCGGGCCGCAACACCGCGACCACCTGCTCGATTTCCTTCTTCAGGTGGCGCGCCGCCTGGACGGCGATCGGCACGCCGTGCGGCAGCCACTGCAGCAGCTTGTCCGAGCCGAAACGCGAAGCCGATCCCGCCGCGAGGAGCAGCGCGACGACCTTCAATTACTTTTTACTTCACAAGCAGAAGGATCGAAGCGCCGGGCAGGCTTGGCGGCCCAGGAGGGCTCGGAGACGCCGTGGCGCACCGCCGTCATCTCGGCGAGGATCGCCACCGCGATCTCGGGCGGGGTCTTGGAGCCGATGTACAGCCCCACCGGCCCGCGCAGGCGCCCGATCTCGTCCGCCGAGAGGTCGAACTCCTTCAGGCGCTCACGGCGCGCGTCGTTGTTCTTCTTCGAGCCGATGGCGCCGACGTAGAACGCAGCGGACTTCAGCGCCTCCATCAGCGCCATGTCGTCGAGCTTCGGGTCGTGCGTCAGCGCCACCACCGCGCTGTGGCCGTCGAGGTTCATCTCGCGGATCACGTCGTCGGGCATGCCGCGGTTGAGCGGCACGTCGCGCACGCTCCAGCCGGCGGCGTACTCCTCGCGCGGATCGATCACCGTGACGTGGTAGTCGAGCATGTGCGCCATCTCGGCGAGGTACTGCGTGAGCTGTCCTGCGCCGATCAGCACCAGCCGCCAGCGCGGCCCGTGCACCGTGGTGAGGAACCTGCCGTCGAATTCGAGCGCGTCCTGCCATTTGCCCGGCTGCTGCGTCACCTCGCCGGTCTTCATGTCCAGCCGCCGGCGCACCAGCTGCTGCTTGCCGATCGTCGCCAGCAGCGCCTCGATGCCGCTTTTCTCGCTCACCGGCTCGAGCACCACCTCGAGCGTCCCGCCGCAGGGCAGGCCCCAGCGCGTCGCGTCCTCGTTGGTGACGCCGTAGGTGACCAGCTGCGGCAGCTCCCGGGCGAGTGCCCTGGCGCGCACCTTTTCGATCAGGTCGTCCTCAACGCAGCCCCCGGAGACCGAGCCCACCACCTGGCCATCGTCCCGGACCACCACCAGCGCGCCCACCGGGCGCGGCGCCGAGCCCCAGGTCCTGACGATCGTGCCGAGAGTGACGTTGTGTCCTGCCTTGCGCCAGGCCTCGGCGCTGCGCAGCACTTCCAGATCTACGCTGTCCATAAGGCTATTTTACGCCCCGATAGACGCCGGAGTATCCCTTCCGGGTCGAGGCTGCATTATCATGGATTCGCTACGCGCCAGGAGAGCGCAGGAGGAGACCCCATGAAAGAACGACCCGTTTCGCTGCCACGCCGCAGGATGCTTCAGGGAAGTGCCGCCCTGGCGGCGGCCGGCGCCGCCGGCTGGAGCGGCCGCACGGCCGCGCAGGCGAAGCCGCTGCCCGGCTACGTCAGCTGGAAGGACGCAGCGGCCGTGATCGTGCACAGCCCCAACACCATCGAGACCAAGCGCAGCGCCTTCGGCACGAGCGTGATCACGCCCGCCAGCCGGCTCTACATCCGCAACAACGTGACGCCGCCGGAGGCCGCGATCGTCGCCGACCGCGACCGCTGGCAGGTGGCGATCGAGGGCGTGAAGAGCCCGCGCACGCTCAGCGTGGGCGAGCTGAAGGCGATCGGCATCGGCTCGCTGGCGATGGTGCTGCAGTGCTCCGGCAACGGCCGCGGCTTCTACCCGCACAAGCCGAGCGGCACCAAGTGGACCGTGGGCGCGGCGGGCTGCGTGGTCTGGAGCGGCGCGCCGGTGCGCGCCGTGGTCGAGGCCCTGGGCGGTCTCGTCGGCGACGCGAAGTACATGACCGGCACCGGCGGCGAGAAGATTCCCGCGGGAATCGACCCGAAATCGGTCATCGTGCAGCGCTCGCTGCCGCTCGCAGCGATGGAGGACGCGCTGCTCGCCTGGGAGATGAACGGCGAGCCGGTGAGCCTCGCGCACGGCGGGCCGCTGCGCCTCATCGTGCCGGGCTACACCGGCGTCAACAACATCAAGTACGTCGACCGGCTCGCGTTCACCGCGACCGAGAGCGGTGCGCGCATCATGGCGACCCGCTACCGCATGGCGCCGCTCGGCGGCAAGGGCGCGCCGAGCCAGCCCTCGGTGCTGGCGATGAGCCCGAAGTCGTGGATCAATTCACCCAACCCGGAGAACTCCACCGTGCGCGCCGGCGTGGTGCAGGTCCACGGCGTGGCCTTCGGCGGCCTGAACGGGGTGAGATGGGTCGAGGTCTCGGTCGACGGCGGCGAGAACTGGCAGGAAGCCGAGTTCATCGGCCCCGACCTCGGTCGCTACGCCTGGCGCCAGTTCGTGCTGCCGGTGCAGCTGAAGGCGGGCTCGTACAACCTGGTGTGCCGCACCAAGGATACGGACGGCAACCTTCAGCCGCGCGAGCGCCCGGAAAACGCGGGCGGCTACAACAACAACGGCTGGGCGGATCACGGCGTCAAGCTGACCGTCGCCTGATGCGCAGGGTGGCGGCGCTCGCGTTGCTCGCCGCGAGCGCCGCGAACGCGGACGAAGGCGCGCGGCTCGCCCTGGGCAAGAAGCTCTTTACCGCGGCCGTGCCGCCCTGCGCGCTGTGCCACACGCTCAAGGATGCCGGCACGAGCGGAACCATCGGCCCGCCGCTCGACGAGCTGCAGCCCGATGCCGAGCAGGTGACGGCCGCGCTGCGCCAGGGCGTCGGCGTCATGCCCTCGTACCGCGAGAAGCTCTCCGAGGAGGAAATCCAGGCGCTGGCGCGCTACGTGTCGCGCGCAACGCGCGGCGCGAAGTAGAGCGGCGTCATTTCGCGCCCGCTGCGGCGGGAAACCGCAGCGTCACCCGGCAGCCGCGCCCGTGCGAGCCTTCGCCGATCTCGACCCGGGCGCCGTGCGCGAGCGCGATCTCGCGCACGATCGCCAGGCCGAGGCCGCTGCCGGTCCCGGGCGAGGCCGGCACGCGGTAGAAGCGCTCGAGCACCTGCTCGCGCTCGGCCTGCGGGATGCCGGGGCCCTCGTCGTCGACCTCGACGAAGGCGCGGCCGTCGCGCACCCCGCTCCTCGCGGTCACGCGGCTGCCCGCGGGCGAGTACTCGATCGCGTTGTGCAGCAGGTTGACGAACGCCTCGCGCAGCAGCAGCGCGTCGCCGCTCACCGGCGCGGCCTCGAGCTCGAAGCCGAGGTCGATCTCCTTGCCGAGGGCGCGGCGCACCCATTCTTCCGCCACCTCCTCCACCATGCGGCGCAGGTCTACGCGCGCGAAGGCATCGGCACGGCTGCCACCGGGCTCGGCGCGCGCCAGCGCGAGCAGCTGGTTGGCGAGCCGCGCGGTGCGCGCGGTCGCCGCGCGCACCTGCTCGAGCTCGGCGCGCACCGCCTCGGGCGCGGGCTGCGCAAGCGCGAGCTCGGTGTGCGCCTGCAGGCCGGCGAGCGGCGTGCGGATCTGGTGCGCGGCGTTGGCGAGGAAGCGCTGCTGGTTGCGACCGGCTTCGGCGACCTGCT
>JBFLYF010000094.1:0-10311 GCA_040756795.1 Pseudomonadota bacterium | reverse complement strand
GTAAACGCCAACGACGAGCGTTTCGCTCTCGCGGCCTAATACCCGCGAGACGCTGCACTAGCCTGCTGGTGGGCTAGGCCTCCCGCAAGGGAGGTGCAGCGTCATTCACACCAGCCCCTCTCCGGGGCTTGGCCGCTTGGCCCCGGGGATCCGTCGAAGCGGCTAGCCGAACACCAGCCTGCCGGCCGGCGGGTGCGAGGCGAAACCCAAACGACCAGGCTAAGCATGTAGTCCTGACTGTGGATGGCTTGCGGACGCGAGTTCGACTCTCGCCACCTCCACCACTCAGCGCTTCAGGCGGATCAGGAACACGAGCGGCAGCACCGCGAGCGACGTGGCGACGAAAAACACGAAAGCGTCGAGGTAGCCGATCATCGCCGCCTGGCGCGCCATCTCGCGCGACAGGGCCGCGAGGCCGCGCTGGGTCTCGAGGTTCCAGGCCCCCGTCGCCCACGGCATGGAAAGCGCCTCGCTGTAGGGCGTGACGCGCTCGGCGAGCTCGGCGTAGCTCGCGCGCGCCATGCGCAGCGCGAGCGCGATGCTGAGCGAGATGTGGACGCTCGAGCCGACGTTGCGCACCATGTGGTAGATCGCGGTGCCCTGCGCCACCTGCTCGGGCGCGAGCGTGGCGAAGGTCACCATGGTGATCGCGACCCACAGCACGCCGACGCCGAAGCCCTGCAGCGCCATCGGCCAGAACACGTCGGCGACGCTCGGGTTGACGTCGAGCTGCGCCAGCTGCCAGCCGGCGAGCGCCTGCAGCGCGAAGCCGAGGACGATCATCGCGCGCGGCTCGAGGCGGCTGCCGAAGATCATGAGGAAGAACGCGACCATGGTGCCGAGGCCGCGTGCGCCGAGCACGAAGCCGATCACCGAGTCCGGGTAGCCGCTCACGCCCTGCAGCATCGGCGGCAGCAGCGTCATCGGCGTGAAGTTGAGCATGCCGAAGACGAAGATCAGCACGATGCCGATGGTGAAGTTGCGGTCGGCGAGCATCCTCGGGTCGAGGAAGGGCTGCCGCGCGGTCCAGGTATGCGCGACGAACGCGTACAGCGCCATGGCGGCGACCGCGGCGTAGCCGACGATCTCGCCGGAATCGAACCAGTCGGCGCGCTCGCCGCGGTCGAGCATCAGCTGCGCGCCGGCGAGCGCGCCCGCGAGCAGCAGGAAACCGGTCCAGTCGAGGCGCACGCGCGCCGCCGTACCGCGGTCGCGGATGAACAGCAGCGTGCCGGCGAGCGCGAGCAACGCGAACGGCACGATCATGTAGAACACCCAGCGCCAGTTGTAGGTCTCGGCGAGCCAGCCGCCCGCGACCGGACCGACGATCGGCCCCATGACCGAGCCCATGCCGAAGATCGCGAGCACCGCGCCGTGCTGGCGCTTGGGGTAGGTGTGCAGCACGATCGCCTGCGAGAGCGGCACCAGCGGCGCGCCGACCGCGCCCTGCAGCGCGCGGAACAGCACCAGCTCCCCGAGCGAGTCGGCCAGCCCGCAGGCGAGCGAGGCCAGGCCGAAGGCGATCACGCCGCCGTTGGCGAGGCGGCGCTCGCCGAAGCGCGCCACGAGCCAGCCGGCGAGCGGCGTCATCACCGCCGTGGCGACGATGTTCGAGGTCACCACCCAGGCGATCTGGTCGGGGGTGGCCGACAGCGCGCCCTGCATCTGCGGCAGCGACACGTTGGCGATGGTCACCGTCATCGCGTAGAGGAAAGTGACCGCGGTGCAGGTGGCGAGAATCAGCGCCCGCTCGATCGCCGCCGCGGCGCCGGTCTGCTCCTGCAGCGGTAACGCCGGTGCGCTCATCCGCCGCGCCTCAGCGCGCCAGCCTGGCAAGGAACTCGGGCAGCCCGCGGCTGCGGCCGGTGTCCACGCGCACGGTCACGGTCATGCCGGCGCGCAGCGCCGGCCGGTCCGTCGGATCGCCTGCCGGCACCGCGGTGGCGGCGATCACCAGCTGCACCGGCACGCGCTGCACCACCTTGACCCAGTTGCCGGTCGCGTTCTGCGGCGGCAGCAGCGCGAACTCGGCGCCGGTCGCGGGCGCGATGCTGCGGATGCGCGCGCGCCACTCGAGGCCCGGGTAGGCGTCGGCGACGACGCTGGCGGATTGCCCGACGCGCACGTTGGCGAGCTGCGTTTCCTTGAAATTCGCCTCGATCCAGAGTTCCCCTGCCTGGATCAGGCTGAACACCGGCACCGCCTTCGCCACCTGCTCGCCGGGCTGCAGCTTCAGGTTGCTCACCATGCCCGCGGCCGGCGCGGTGATGCGCGTGCGCGCCAGGTCGAGCGCCGCGGCATCCCGCGCCGCCTGCGCCTCGAGGTAGCGCGGATGGCGCGCGGCGGGCAGCTTCGGGTCGCCCGAGAGGCCCGCCAGCACGCGCGCCGCGCGCTCCTGCACCGCGACCAGGCGCGCACGCGCCGCCTCGAGGTTGTGGCGCGCCTCGTCGTAGGCGTCCTCGCGCACCATGCCGCGCTCCTTCAGGCGCTGCTGGCGCTCGAGGTGCACGGCGAGGTAGCGGATGCGCTCCTCGGTCTCGGTCGCCTCGGCGAGCGCCACGCGGTGCTCGGCGCGCAGCGTCTCGATCTCGGTGCGCACCGCCGCGAGCTGCGCGTCGGCGCGCGCGATCGCGAGCTCGAACGGCGCCGGGTCGATGCGGAACAGCAGGTCGCCGGCCGCGACCGGCTGGTTGTCCCGCACCGCCACCTCGACCACGCGGCCGCCGACCTCGGCGCTCACCGCGACGATGTGCGCCTTGACGTAGGCATTGTCGGTCTCGACGTGCCGGCCGCCCTGGGCGTAGTAGTACAGGCCGGCCGCCGCCGCTGCGAGGGGAACGCCCGCGAGCAGCAGCACGCGCAGCAGCAGCCTGCTGCCGGTTCGGCGCGCGGGTGCCTCGCTCATCCGGCGCGCCGCCGCGCGGCGCCGTTGGCGGCGGTCTCCGCCTGCAGGCGCTGCAGGTTGGTCTTGATGGCGATCAGGGTGTCGACGAACCGCGCGCGCTCGGCGGCGCTCATGCCGGCGAGCGCATCGCGCCGCAGCTCGGCCGCCACCGCGCGCATGGTGCGCAGCGCCGGCTCGACCGCGTCGGTGAGGTGCACGCGCCAGACGCGCCGGTCGCGCGCGTCGTGCTCGCGCCGCACCCAGCCCTTCGCCTCCAGCCGGTCGAGCAGGCGCCCGAGGGTCGGTTTCTCGATCTCGAGCGTCTCGGCGAGCTCGGTCTGGCTGGCGCCGTCGGCGCGGAACAGGTGCGTCAGCACCCACCACTGCGAGCGCGTCAGGCCGAGCGCCCGGATGCGCCGGTCGTAGACCGTGCGCAGCAGCCGCGCGACGTCGTTCAGCAGGAAGCCGAAATTGCGCGACAGGTCCTCGCGGAACATGCCGCCATAATAGTTGCCTGGCTTACCATAAGCAAGGCAAGGTCCCGGGCCGCGGCTCAGCCCTCCAGGCCGAGGAATCGCCGGGCGTTGCCCGAAGTGATCTTCTCGACCGTCGCGGCATCGAGCGCGCTCTTGGCCAGCGTGCCCAGCGGATCGGTGTCTCCCATCGCGAACGGATAGTCGGTGCCGAGCAGGATCTGCGAGGCGCCGTACTGCTCCACGAGGAAGCGGATCGCTTTCGGGTCGAAGACGAGGTCGTCGTAGTAGAAGCGCCGCGCGGTGGTGGCGGGCGCCTCGGTGAGCGCTTCTTGGGCCTTGGGCACCCTCTTCCAGGCGTGCTCCAGGCGCGGCAGCAGGATCGGCATCGCGCCGCCGCCGTGGCTGAACGCGATGCGCAGCTCCGGCAGCTTCGCCGCGGTGCCGCCGGTGATCATCGAGGCGCAGCCGAGCGCGATGTCGCCCGGAAAGCACACCGCCTGCTCGGGGAACGGCCCCACGACGCGGTCCTGGCCCGCGGGCCGCAGCGCGTGCACGAAGACCGCGGCGCCGCGGCGCTCGCACTCGGCGAAGAACGGGGCGAAATGCGGCTCGCCGATCGATTTGCCGTTGACGTGGCTCGCGATCTCGACGCCCGCGAACTTGAGCGTGCCGAGGGCGTAATCGAGCTCGGCTGCAGCGGCATCCAGATCCTGCAGCGGCACCCCGGCAAGGCCCAGGAAGCGCTCCGGCGCCTGCGCGATCATCGCCGCAATCTGATCGTTGATGTAGCGGACGAGGACTTTCGCGTCCGCGAGCGGCAGCCAGTAGGAAAAGAGCTCGGGCATCGGCGAGAGCGCCTGGCGCGTGACGCGCGTCGCTTCCATGTGCTCGATGCGCCGCGGCACGCTCCAGCAGCCGTCGGACACGGTCCGGTAGACCTTGCCCGAGATCATGACGTGCTTGTGGCAAGCATGTGCGTCGGCCATCGAGGGCCAGGGCACGTCGCGGCCCTTGCCGGCGTAGGGCGGGAAATGCTCCGGGACGATGTGGCAGTGCACGTCGATCGCGTTCATGGGGGCAAGTTAGCAGATTCGGAAGATTTCATTTGAAATGCAGCGGTCCTCGACTGAAGCCGCGTCGTAGCGGGCATGGGCCAGCATGCCGAGGTGTGAAACTGCCCCGGATCCGCATGAACACCCGATTTGACGCCGCCCGCGCCGCCGATGCGATACTGTCCCGCGAGGAGGAGGATGAGGGACCCATCGTCGCATGGAGCCTGGATGAGCTCGATTCGGACCTCGATTCCATCCGCTCCGCCTGGCATGCCGATGGACCCGGCGCGTGACGCTGTCGCCGCGCGCGCGCGCGTGCTCGTGGTCGGCGCCGACGAGGCGCTGATCGGCCTGCTCGAGGAATGGCTCGACGCCCGCGGCTGGCGCGTGGCGGCGAGCCACGGGCCCGGGGGCGGCAGCTTCGACGTCATCGTCGTCGACCTGCCTTTCCCCCGCCAGGACGGAATTCACCGGCTCAGGCGCATCTCGGAACACCACCCGGGCACGCCGCTCATCGCATTGTCGTCGAATTTCTTCGCCGGCGTCGACGCCGCCGGAGCAGTGGCAAAGGCGCTCGGCGTGGCGCGCGTGCTGCCCAAGCCCGTGACACAGGAGGCGCTGCTGCGCGCCGTTGATTCCCTGCTCGCGCAATGAGACGCGGCGTCCACTGGATCGGCGGGCTGTTCATCGCCGTCATCGTCGCGAGCGCGGTGTACGACATCCTGCAGGCCTACCGCGCCACGGCCACCGCGATCGAGCGCGAGCTGAGCGCGCTCGCGCGCGTCATCGGGGAGCAGACCGCGCGCAGCTTCCAGGCGGTCGACGTGCAATTGCGTCACCTCGAGCAGCAGTACCGCGAGGGTCCCCTGCGCTCGCTTGTGCCGGACAAGCTGCGGGCCTATCTGCGGGCACAGGCAGCCGGCCTCGTGCAAGCCGACGGGCTGCTGCTGGTCGATGCCGACGGCCGCATACGCGCGAGTTCCTATCTCAGCGAGGCGCAGGAAGCGGGCGTGAACGTCTCCGACTCGCAGCTGTTCAAGTCGCTCAGCGCACGTCGCGGCCTCGGCCTGTTCATCGACAGCGCGCGGCAGAGCAAGGCGGACGCGCAATGGATGTTCCCCACCGGCCGTCGCCTCGAGACTCCAGGGGGCGAATTCGCGGGCGTGGCGGCCGCACGCAGCCGCATCGACTATTTCCAGAAATTCTATAGCGATCTGCGGCTCGACGAGGGCACCACGGTCGCGCTCATGAATCACGACGGCACGCTGCTCGTGCGCCATCCGGCGCTCGAGCAAGCGCTCGGCAAGCGCATCCCGATGTCCGACGGGATTGCCGCCGCGGTGAGCGCCGGGCGGCCGGCCCTCACGCGAACGGTGAGTCCGCTGGACGGCGTCGACCGATTCGTCGCCGCTCAACCGGTGTCCGACTATGGCCTCACGGTCTTCGTGACGCGCGAGGCGGCTCTCGCGCTCGCGCCGTGGCGCGACATCTCCTACAAGGCCGCGCTGCGTATGCTCGCGGTGAGCGCGCTCGCCGCGTTTCTGCTGTGGCTGCTCGGGCGACAGCTCGCGCGCTTGCAGGAAACGCGCGTCTCGCTGCAGGCTTCGCGCGAGCGCTTCGCCGCCGCCGTGGCGGGCTCCGACGATGGCATCTGGGAATTCGACTTCCGGACAGGGCGCTCCTTCAATTCGCGGCGCGCGCAGGAGCTGGTCGGAATGCCGCCGGGCCCCGAGGACCGGCCGCTCGACGAGTGGCTCGCCCTGCTGCCGACCTATCTGCATCCCGACGACGTGCCGCGACGGCGCGAGGCGCTCGAAGCGCATCTGGCCGGCAACACCCCGATCTACGAGGTCGACGTGCGCCATCGCCAGCCCGACGGCAGCTATCGCTGGATGCGCATCCGCGGCCTGTGCACCCGAAACGCCAAGGGCGAGCCCCTGCGCATGGCGGGCTCGATCAGCGACATCGACGCCTACAAGAAGGCCGAAGCGCGCCGCCTGCAGCTCGAGGGCCAGCTGCTGCAGGCGAAGAAGCTCGAGGCGATCGGCACGCTCGCCGGCGGCATCGCGCACGACTTCAACAACATCCTCTCCGCAATCCTCGGCTACGGCGAGATGGCGCAGAAGGGCGCGAAGGAAGGCACGGCTCTGCGACGGCATCTCGACGCGGTGGTGAGCGCCGGCCTGCGCGCGAAGTCGCTGGTCGAGCGCATCCTCGCCTTCAGCCGCAGCGGCGTCGGCGAGCGCGCCCCGGTGAACGTGCAGGCGGTAGTCGCCGAGGCGCTCGATCTCGCCGCGGCTTCGCTCCCGGTCCACGTGCGGCTCGAGCGCGGGCTCCAGGCCGAGGGCGCCGCGGTGATGGGCGACCCCACGCAGATCCATCAGGTGGTCATGAACCTGTGCGCCAACGCGGCGCAAGCCATGAGCTCCGCAGGCACGCTGACCGTTTCGCTCGATGTGCTGGACATGCCCCGGTCGGTCGTCGCGACCAGCGCGCTCGCGGGCGGCCGCTACGTGCGCCTGAGCGTGCGCGACACGGGAGGCGGCATTGCCGACGAGGTGCGCGAGCGCATCTTCGACCCGTTCTTCACCACCAAAGGCGTCGGGGTCGGCACCGGCCTGGGCCTATCCATGGTGCATGGCATCGTCACGGATCTCGGCGGCGGCATCGATGTCGCGAGCCGCACCGGGGAAGGCACGACGTTCACCGTCTACCTGCCCTGCAGCAGCGCAGCCGTTGTCGCGGCCGGCGTCGAAGAGGGCCTCCCGACGGGCGCGGGCGAAACCGTCCTGCTGGTGGACGACGAGGAACCGCTGGTGCGCCTGGGCGAGGAGATGATCGCGGCGCTCGGCTACGAGCCCGTCGGCTTCACCTCGAGCGCCGCCGCGCTCGCCGAGTTCCGCGCCGCGCCCGGGCGCTTCAACGCCGTGCTGTCCGACGAATCGATGCCGGAGATGACCGGGACGGAGCTCGCGCGCGAGGTGCGCCGCATCCGCCCCGAAATCCCGATCGTGCTGATGAGCGGCTTCGTCAGCCAGGCGCTTTCGGCGCGCGCGCGTGAGCTGGGCATCGCGGAGGTGCTCTCCAAGCCGCTCGTCTCGCGCGACATCGCGCGCGGGCTCGCCAGCGCACTGCGCCGGGGCGCCTGAGGGACAATGTCGCGATGACCAGCGCTCACATCCTCTGCGTGGACGACGACGCCGCGGTCCGCGATCTGGTCTCCGAGTACCTCGGGCAGAACGAGATGCGCGTCACCGCGGTGGCGAGCGGCAAGGAGCTCGCCGCCGCAATGGCGCGCGAGACCGTGGACCTCGTGGTGCTCGACGTGCGCCTGCCGGGCGAAGACGGCCTGCAGATCGCGCGCAGGCTGCGCGAGGAGTCGGCGATCCCCATCCTCATGCTCACCGGCCGCGCCGAGGAGGCCGACCGCGTCATGGGGCTGGAACTCGGCGCCGACGACTATCTCACCAAGCCGTTCAGCCCGCGCGAACTGCTCGCGCGCATCCGCGCCCTGCTGCGCCGCGCGCGCGCGCAGGCGACGGTCGCCGACGCGATCGCCAAAGTGCGCGCCTATCGCTTCGGCGGCTGGGAGCTGAACATCGGCCTGCGCAGGCTGAGGAACCCGGCGGGCGAAGCGGTCGAGCTGACCAAGGGCGAGTTCAGCCTGCTCACCGCGTTCCTCTCGGCGCCGCAGCGGGTGCTGGCGCGCGACCAGCTGCTCGATCTCTCGCGCCTGCACAACGCCGAGGTCTACGACCGCTCGATCGACATCCAGATCCTGCGCCTGCGGCGCAAGATCGAGGCCGATCCGTCGCACCCGAGGTTCATCGTCACCGAGCGCGGTGCGGGGTATGTCTTCGCCGTTGCGGTCGATGTCGTTCGCTAGCACGTTCGAGGAGCATTTCGCCCGCGAGATCCTGCAGAGCGAGCGCACGCGCATGGCGGTGCTCGCCGGCGTGCTCGCCGCTCTGCTCGTGGCCTTTGCGCTGCTCTTCGCCGCGTTTCAAGAGGAGTACTCGCGCCACATCACGAGGCGCGCGGTGTTCGTACAGGTCGCCGCCGCCATGCTGCTGCTGCTGGTCTACGAACTCGCCGTCCGCTATGTGATCGGCCGCCGGCTGCGGGAGGGGAAAAAAGTCGCCGACGCGCTGCGCTACGTGAATGCTTTCGTCGAGACGAGCTTCCCGAGCGTTCTGATGCTGCTCGTCGCGCGCGCGACCGATCCGGTGTACGTGCTGCAGAGCGCGGCTCCGCTGCTCTACGGCATCTTCATCGTGCTCTCCACTCTGCGGCTCGACTTCCGGCTGCCGGTCTTCACCGGCGCGGTCGCCGCGGCGGAGTACCTGGCGCTCTACGCCTTCTATTTCGGCGCCGGCGGCGAGCGCATCGCCGCCACGCCGTTCGAGACGCCGCCGTTTCATCTCGCAAAGGTGGCGGCGCTGCTCGCGTCGGGCTTTGCGGCGGGCTTCGTCGGCCATCAGCTCAAGCGCCGCGCCGGCAACGCGTTCCGCGCGCAGGAGGAGCGCCAGCGCATCGTCAGCGCCTTCGGCCAGCAGGTGTCGCCCGCGATCGCCGAGGAGCTTCTGAAGCGCGGGACCGGGCTGGAGAGCCGCCGGGCCTACGTCTGCATCATGTTCATGGACATCCGCGACTTCACGCCGACGGTCGAACGCATGCCGCCCGAGCAGATCGTCGCCTTCCAAAACGCCGTGTTCGGCGAGGCGATCGAGGCCGTGAACCGGCACCGCGGCGTCATCAACCAGTTCCTCGGCGACGGCTTCATGGCCACCTTCGGCGCACCGCTGCCGACCGGCGAGGACTGCCGCAACGCGCTCGCCGCTGCGCGCGAGCTGGTCGAGCGCGTGGCCGCGCTCTGCGCCTCGGGCCGCATCCCGCCCACCCGGATCGGCATCGGCCTGCACGCGGGCGAGGCCGTGTCGGGCAACATCGGCACCGAGCAGCGCCGGCAGTACTCGATCACGGGCAACGTCGTGATCCTCGCCGCGCGCATTGAGCAGTTGAACAAGACCTACGGCTCACAGCTGCTCGTGTCCGCCGAAGTGGTCCGGGAGGCCGGCGACCTGGCGAGGGACGCGGTGGCGGTCGGCCCGGTGCAGGTGAAGGGCCGAAACGAGCCGATCGAGATCTACCGGCTGGCCTAGACGACCTGCCGCAGGGCTGCCTGAGTGCCGGTTTCAGATGAAACCCGGCAGCCTGTTTTCGCAATCAGTCCGGTACCGCCGTCGCGAATCATGCCGGCCATGAAAACGACGACCCTGCGTAACGCCGTCCTGCTCGCGCTGCTGCCGCTCGCCGCGGCCTGCGGACAGAAGGAACCCCAGGCCGAGGACGTCCGCCCGGTGCGCAGCATCGTCGCCGGCAAAAGCGGCGGCACCGTGGGCGCCACCTATTCCGGCGAGATCCTCGCCCGCTACGAGAGCCGTCTCGGCTTCCAGATCGGCGGGCGGATCGTCTCGCGCCTGGTCGAGGTGGGCAGCCACGTGAAGCGGGGCCAGGTCCTGATGCAGCTCGATACCGCCCAGGAATCGCTGCAGGTGGCCGCCGCCACGGCCGACGTGGACGCCGCGCAAAGCAGGCTCAGGCAAAGCCGCGTGGACCTCGAGCGCACGCAGATGCTGTTCGCGCGCAATTTCGTATCGCAGGCGAAACTGGACGACGCGCGGCTTGCCCTCGCGACCGCCGAATCGCAGATGAAATCCGCGCTCGCGCAGCAGGCGATTCGCCAGTTGCAGCGCGGCTACAGCAGCCTTAGCGCCGACCGCGACGGCGTGGTCACCGCCATCACCGCGGAAACCGGGCAGGTCGTCTCGGCGGGCCAGCAGGTCGTCACGCTCGCCGCCGAGGGCGAGCGCGAGGTTCTGGTCAGCATCCCCGAGTC
>JBFLYF010000093.1:0-10391 GCA_040756795.1 Pseudomonadota bacterium | reverse complement strand
CTTCGCGTACACGGTCGAGTAGGCGGTCTCGAGCGTGCCCGCGCCGCCCATGCCGGTGCCCCAATGCACGCCGATGCGGTTGCGGTCGGCGCGCTCCGGATCGAGGCCGCTCGCCGCGAGCGCCTGCGCGGCCGCGACGAGCGCGAACTGGCTGACGCGATCCAGGCTCCCCGCCTCGGGCCCCTTGAAGTGCGGCGCCGGATCCCAGTCGATGAGCGCGCCGACCTGCACCCCCGAGCCGAGCGTGACCGCCTCCGGCAGCCGCCGCACGCCGGAGCGGCCCTCGGCGAGCGCGCGCCGGAAGGCCTCGAGGCCGTTGCCCAGCGGGGAAACGATTCCGATTCCGGTGACCGCGACACGCCGCGCCGCCATGGCGCGCGCCGGCGCTCAGGCCTTGCCGGCCGCCTGCAGCGACGCCGCGACGTGTCGCTCCAGGTCGGCGAGGCACTTGATCTTGCGCAGGTCCTCGTCGGAGACCTTGACGCCGAACTCGTCCTCGACCTTGAACATGAACTCGATGAAGGTGAGCGAATCCACGCCGAGCGAGTCGAGCGGGGCGTTGGGGTCGAGCTTGGCCGGGTCGAGCGAGAGCTCCGCGATGGCGAGGTTCTTGATGCGCTCCAGGGTTTCCATTCGGCGATTCCGGCGTGAACGCCCGATTATAGACGCGGTTCGAGCACGTATTAGACTTGCGCAGGCGTTTCGAGGAGGTTTATCCCGGTGCCCGGCCGAGCTGACCAGCGCGCGCGCTCTGCGGAATCCGCCGAGCTGTACCGGCGGATCGCGGAGACCATCCCGCACATGGTCTGGACGGCGCGTCCCGACGGCCGGCTGGAGTATTTCAACGCCCGCTGGTTTGCCTACACCGGAAGGAGCGCGCGCCAGCTCGAGGGCTGGGGCTGGCGCTCGGTGATCCACCCGGAGGACTGGGCGCGCTGCCTCGAGACCTGGACCGCCGCGCTCGAGAGCGGCAGGCCCTACGAGATCGAGGTTCGCCTGAAGCGCCGCGATGGCCGGTTCCTCTGGCACCTGGGCGCGGCGCTGCCGCTGCGCGAGCGCGGGCGCATCGTCGCCTGGTTCGGCACCTGCACCGACATCGATCAGCAAAAGCGCGCCGCGCGCCTGCTTGAGCAGGCGCGCCGGGCGCTCGAATCGGTGGTCGCGGCGCGCACCGAGGCGCTGGAGGAAAGCGGGCGGCGCCTGCGCGCCTTCCTCGACGCCATGCCCGCGATCGCCTGGATCAAGGACTCCCGCCTGCGCTACGTCTGGACGAGCGCGAGCTACGCGCGCGTTCACGGCAAGCCCCCGAGCGAAGTGCTCGGGCGCGACACTTTCGAGGTCTGGCCCGAGGCGCTGGCGCGACGCTTCCAGCGCGACGACGAGAAAGCGCTGCGCGCGCACGGTCCGGTGCAATCGATCAACAGCGCGCCGTACGCAAGCGGTGCCATGGCGCGCTGGCTGGTGGTGAGGTTTCCGCTGCCCGACGAGACCGGCGCGCTCGGCGTCGCCGCGATCGGCTTCGACGTCACCTCGCGCATCGGCACCGCGACGGGAGAAGAGCCGCCCGAAAAAGCGCTCGACCGCCTGAGCGGGCGCGAGCGCCAGGTGCTGCGCCTGGTCGTCGACGGGCTCACCAGCGCCGAGGTCGGCGCGCGGCTCGGCCTGTCGCCGAAGAGCGTCGACACCTACCGCAGCCGCCTGATGGCGAAGCTCGGCATCGAGGACCTGCCGACGCTCGTCAAGTTCGCGATCCGCAGCGGCCTGACGACCACGCGCTGACGACCGGACAGCGGGATAAGCCCGGGGCGCAAGCAATTGCAAAATTCTTCGCCGCTTGCGGGCGGGTGCGCCGAAGCGTCAAGTTTTCCCTACAAGCGCGGGCCGCATCCCACCCTAGAATCGGTCTCCACTAGGGCCGTCCGCAGGGAAGAATAGCAACGACGGAGTAAAGGTCATTGCAGCGCCCTGGTGCTCGCCCCTGCATCCGGTCCCGGACATGAGGCTCACATGTCGTCGAATGCGGCCGCGACACGCGCATCGCCGAGCGGCGCCGGGTTGCGGCACCGGGGCTGGCTGCTGGCGCTGATTACCGTCGCGCTCGGCGCGATCGGCGCCATCTCCGTGAATCGCTATCTCATGCTCGAGCGCGAGCTGACCGAAAGCGCTCTCGCGCGGCGCGCCGCGATCGGCGCGCTCGCCGCGACCGCGCTGGCGGACAAGTTCGAGCGCCTGGTCGACGTCGGCATCGCGCTTGCCACGCGCGTGAAATTCCAGGAGCACGTCGCCGCCGGCCGCTGGGAGGAGGCGGGGCAGATCCTGCGGCGCGTACCGGAGGATTTCGCGTTTCTGGACCGGCTGTTCGTCACCGACGTCCGGGGCACGCTGATGGTCGACGTGCCGGAGGTCCCGGCTGTCAGAGGCGCGAATTTTGCCGAAAGGGACTGGTACAAGGGCGTAAGCAAGGAGTGGAAGCCGTACGTATCGCGTCTTTACCGGCGTTCCGCCGCGCCGCAGAGAAACGTCATCGCAGTCGCCGTCCCGATCCGCGGGGCCGGGCGCGAGGTCGCGGGCATCCTGGTTCTGCAGGCCAAGCTCGAGGCGTTCCTCGACTGGCTGCGCTCGATCGAGCTCGGGCTGGAAAGCCGCGTGCTGGTCGTGGATGCCGGGTTGCAGACGGCGTTCGATTCCCAGTCGCCGGGTGGCGCACGGCTCGAGGCGCTCGTCGTCGATCCTCTGGTGAGGCGCCTCGCGGGGGGAGCGCCGCAGGCCCTTCAGGTTCACGACGCGGAGAGCGGCCGGGACCTGGTGTTCGGGCGCGCCCCGGCCGCGCACGGGTGGAGCGTGATCACCATGCAGTCGGCCGCTGCCGCCTTCGCGGCCCGGGATGCGCTATTGCGACAGCTGGTGCTCGACGGCGCGCTGATCGTGCTCGGCGCAATCGCCGCGGTCGTGCTGGGCACGATGTTCATCCTGCAGAAACAACGCGCCGACGCGGACCGGGCGCGCCGCGCGGAGCTCGAGCACCGAGTGCGCGAGCGCACCGCGGAGCTCGAGCAGACGAGCCGCGCGCTCGAGGACCTCTACGACAACGCGCCCTGCGGCTACCACTCGGTGGACGCCGAGGGCAGGTTCGTGCGCATGAACGCGACCTGGCTCGCCTGGCTCGGCTACCGGCGCGAGGAGGTGGTGGGCAAGCTGCGCCACCCCGACATCATGACGCCGCAGAGCGCGGAGCTCTTCCGCACCAAGTGGTTTCCGCTCTTCCGCGAGCAGGGCTGGCTGAAGGAGGTCGAGTTCGAGTACGTGCGCAAGGACGGCAGCACCTTCCCGGGCCTGATCAGCGGCAGCTCGATCCGCGACAAGGACGGCAGGTTCGTGATGAGCCGCTCCACGGTGATCGACATCACCGAGCGCAAGCGCATCGAGGCGGAGCTGCAGGCGCTCAACGCGCAGCTCCAGGCGGTGAACAGGGAGCTCGAGAGCTTCAGCTACTCGGTGTCGCACGACCTGCGCGCGCCGCTGCGCGCGGTGGACGGCTACGCGCTGATGCTCGCCGAGGACTACGGCTCGAAGCTGGATGACGAGGGCCGGCGGCTGCTCGGCGTGGTACGCGCGAGCGCCGCGCAGATGGGGCGCCTGATCGACGACCTGCTGCAGTTCTCGCAGGTCGGCCGCAGGCCGCTCGCGGCCGCGCCGCTCGACATGCGCGCGCTCGCCGGGGAGGTCGCCGCCGAGCTCGGGCCCGCGTTCCCGCAGGCGAGGATCGAAATGCGGGAGCTTCCGCCCGCGGTCGGCGACCGCGCGCTGCTCAGGCACGTCTGGATGAACCTGATCGGCAACGCGCTCAAGTACAGCGCGCGGGTGCCGGCGCCGCGCGTGGAGATCGGCGGGCACGCCGACGGCGCGGAGGCGCTCTACTGGGTGCGCGACAACGGCGCGGGCTTCGACATGCGCTACAAGGACAAGCTCTTCAACGTCTTCCAGCGCCTGCACCGCGAGGACGAGTTCGAGGGCACGGGAGTCGGTCTCGCGATCGTGCAGCGCGTGATCCTGCGCCACGGCGGCCGCGTCTGGGCCGAGGGAGTGGTGGGCAAGGGGGCGTGCTTCAGTTTTGCGCTTCCCAATGGGGGGTCGGGCAATGGAAAGCCTTGAGCCGGTCGAGATCCTGCTCGTCGAGGACAACCCGAAGGACGCCGAGATGACGCAGCGCGCGCTGCGCAAGCACAACCTCGGCAACCGCGTGCACTGGGTGAAGGACGGGGCCGAGGCGCTCGACTACGTCTTCTGCCGCGGCGCGTATTCGGGCCGCGACCCGGCGCGGCCGCCGAAGCTGATCCTGCTCGACCTGAAGATGCCGAAGGTCGACGGCATCGAGGTGCTGAGGGAGGTGAAGGCCCACGAGCGCACGCGCCTCGTCCCCGTGGTCGTCATGACCTCCTCGAACGAGGAGCGCGACGTGGTCGAGAGCTACCGGCTCGGCGTCAACAGCTACATCGTGAAGCCGATCGATTTCGCCGCCTTCCTCGAGGTGGTGGCGAAGATCGGCCTCTATTGGGTCCTCACCAACCGCGTGCCCGGCTAGGCGATGACCCTGCCCGAGCGCATCCGCCTGCTGCTGGTCGAGGACGTCGCGACCGACGCCGAGCTCGAGGTGCGCGAGCTCAAGCGCGCCGGGCTGAACGTCGAGTGCCGCGTCGTGGACAGCCAGGAGATGTTCCAGCGGGAGCTCAGCCAGTTCGCGCCGCACGTCATCATCTCGGATTTCTCGATGCCGCAGTTCGACGGCATGGCGGCGCTGCACCTGGCGCGCGAGGTCGCGCCCGACGTGCCGTTCATCTTCGTCTCCGGCACGATCGGCGAGGAGTACGCCATCCGCGCCCTCAAGAGCGGCGCCACCGATTACGTGCTGAAGACCAATCTCGTGCGCCTGCCCGCGGCGGTGGAGCGCGCGCTGCAGGAGGCGCGCGCGCGCGCCCTGCGGCGCGAGACCGAGCGCGCCCTCGCCGCGACGCGCGAGCGGCTGGCGAGCATCTTCAACGCGCTGCCGGACGTCGTCTGGTCGCTGACGCTGCCCGAGCGCAAGCTCGTCTACATCAGTCCCGCGGTGGAGAGAATCTACGGCTTGACGCCCGAGCAGGCCGAGGCGGACCCCGAGTTCTGGCTGAAGGCGATCCATCCCGAGGATCGTGCGCGCGTCGTGGCGGACTGGCCGGGCCCGCTCGACGGCCGCGTGGTCGACGTCGAGTACCGCATCGTGCGGCCCGACGGCGCCGTGCGCTGGGTCAACGTGCGCCGGCGCGTGTTCGCCGATTCCACGGGCCTGGCGCGCCGCGCCGACGGACTGGTGCGCGATATCACCGAGGCGGTGCGCCAGCGCGAGCGCCTGGCGCGCCTGGCGCGCATCCGCGACCTGCTGGGAACGGTCAACGCCGCGATCGTGCGCATCCGCGAGCGCCAGGAGCTGCTGCAGGCCTTCTGCCGCATCGCCATCGAGCGCGGCGGATTCCTCGCCGCGAGGGTGGTCGAGTTCGAGCGCGGCAGCGGGCAGCTGCGCATCGCGGTGGCGACCGACGACCAGCAGGACTCGCTCATCGACGTCGTCGACGCCTACAATCGCGACGCGGCGGGCGCGCAAAGCCTGCTCGCGCTGGCGCTGCGCGGCGGCCAGCCGGTCGTCTCGAACGACGCCGCGACCGACGAGCGCGCGCAGCAGCGCGCGCAATTCGCGCGCCAGGGCGTGCGCTCGATCGCCTGCCTGCCGCTCGTCGTCGAAGCCAAGGTGATCGGCGCCGTGGTGCTGCGCTCGGGCGAGCCGGGCTTCTTCGACGAGGACGAGATGCACCTTCTGGGCGAGCTCACCAACAACCTCTCCTTCGCTCTCGAGCTGCATGCCAAGCAGGAGCAGCTCGAGTACCTCGCGCTCTACGACCCGCTCACCGAGCTGCCGAACCGGACGCTCTTCCAGGACCGCCTGACGCAGGCGATCGAGGCGGCGCGGCGCGCGGGCTCCATGCTCGCGCTCGGCGTGTACGACCTGGAGCGCTTCAAGGCGATCAACGACACGTTCGGCCAGCGCGCGGGCGACGAGGTGCTGCGCACGGTGGCGGCGCGCATGCGCGCGGTGATCGGGGACGTCAGCCAGGTGGCGCGGCTGGGCGGCAACACGTTCGCGGTCATGCGCCCGGACATCCAGGACGCCGCGGAGGCCGCACGCGTTCTCGAGGAGGCGGGTGCCGAGGTCGTGAGCCGCCCGATGCAGGCCGAGGGCCGCGAGATCAAGCTCGCCGCCAAGGCGGGGATCGCGCTGTTTCCGGGCGACGGCGTCGACGCGGCGGCGCTGTTCCGCAACGCCGAGGCGGCGCTCAAGCGCGCCAAGGAGACGGGCGAGCGCTATCTCTTCTATGCGCCGCACATCAACGCGCGCGTCGCCGAGCAGGTCGAGCTCGAGCACCGGCTGCGCCGCGCCGTGGAGGCGGGCGAGCTGTTCCTGCACTTCCAGCCCAATGTCGAGCTGGTCTCGCAGCGCATCGTCGGCCTGGAGGCGCTCATGCGCTGGCACGGGCCCGACGGCAAGCTCGTGCCGCCGGTGCGCTTCGTGCCGGTGCTGGAGGAAACCGGGCTGATCGTCGAAGCCGGGCGCCACGCGCTCGCGCTCGCCGCCGCGGCGCGCCGCGGCTGGCTCGCCCGGGGCCTGGGCGCGCCGCGCATCGCGGTCAACGTCTCGGCGCTGCAGCTGCGCCGCAGGAGCTTCGTCGACGACGTGCGCGGGGCGCTCGGCGAGGACGAACCCGGCATCGACCTGGAGATCACCGAGAGCCTGCTGATGCAGGACATCGAGGAAAGCATCCGCAAGCTGCGCGCGCTGCGCGACGCCGGGCTGCGCATCGCGCTCGACGACTTCGGCACCGGGCATTCCTCGCTCGCCTACTTGAGCCGCCTGCCGATCGACACGGTGAAGATCGACCGCAGCTTCATCCGCGGCATGACCGAGAACGCCGATCACACCAGCATCGTCTCGACCATCATCTCGCTCGCGCAGGCGCTGCGCCTGAAGGTCGTCGCCGAGGGCGTCGAGACCGAGGAGCAGGCGCAGCTGCTGCGGCTGCTGCGCTGCGACCAGATGCAGGGCTACCTCTTCAGCCCGCCGCTGCCGCTGGACGAAGTGGAGGCGCTGCTGCGCGCGGCACCCGCCTGACGGTAAAATGGCGCCCTGCAGGCGCCCGCCGCATGGCCATCGTCGCTCTCGGACTGAACCACCAGACTGCGCCGCTCGCGATCCGCGAGCGCGTGGTGTTCCACGTCGAGCGCCTGGGCGAGGCGCTCGCCGAGGCCAAGCGCCTGCTCGCGCCCGAGGCGGCCATCCTCTCGACCTGCAACCGCACCGAGCTCTACCTCTTTGGGGAGCTCGAGGGCGCGCGGCGCGAGGCGGCGGGCGAGTGGCTCGCCAAGTACCACCGCTTCGACCCGGCGGAGCTGGCGCGCTACCTGTACACGCTGCCGCGCGAGCAAGCGGTGCGCCACGCCTTCCGCGTCGCCTCGGGCCTGGATTCGATGGTGCTCGGCGAGCCCGAGATCCTCGGCCAGATGAAGGCCGCGGCGCGCTCGGCCGAGGCGGCGGGCACGCTCGGGCTCGTGCTCGGCAAGCTTTTCCAGCGCTCCTTCGCGGTGGCGAAGGAGGTGCGCTCGACCACCCGGGTCGGCGCCAACAGCGTGTCCATGGCGGCGGCGGCGGTGAAGCTCGCGGCGCGCATCTTCCCCTCGCTCCAGGACAGGAAGGTCTTGTTCATCGGCGCAGGCGAGATGATCGAGCTCTGCGCCACGCACTTCGCCGCGCAGGGGCCGGCGCGCATCACGGTGGCGAACCGGACCCTGGAGCGCGCGCAGGGGCTCGCGCACCGCTTCAGCGGCCGCGCGATCGAGCTGCGCGAGCTCGGCGCGCACCTGCACGAGCACGACATCGTGGTCTCCTGCACCGCGAGCTCGCTGCCGATCCTCGGCAAGGGCCTGCTCGAGCGCGCGCTCAAGGCGCGCCGGCGCGCGCCGATCTTCATGGTCGATCTCGCGGTGCCGCGCGACATCGAGCCGGAGGTCGCGGAGCTGGACGACGTCTTCCTCTACACGCTCGACGACCTGCAGGCGATCGTGCAGGACAACCTGGACGCGCGCCGCTCGGCGGTCGAGCAGGCCGAGGCGATCATCGAGACGCAGGTCGGCCAGTTCATGCACTGGATGCAGGTGCGCGAGTCGGTGCCGCTCATCCGGGCGCTGCGCGACCAGGCCGAGGACGCGCGCCGGCACGAAGTCGAGCGCGGGCTGAAGATGCTGGCGCGCGGCGAGGATCCGAGGCAGGTGCTGGAAGCGCTCTCGCAGGGCCTCACCAACAAGCTGATGCACGCGCCGACGCAGGCGCTGAACGAGGCGGTGGGCGAGGAGCGGCGCACGCTCGGGGAGCTGCTGGCGCGCCTTTTCCGGCTCAAGCCTTGAAGCCGTCGCTGCGCGCGAAGCTCGAGAGCCTGGCGAAGAGGCTGGAGGAGCTGAACGGCCTGCTCTCGGCCGAGAACGCCACGCGCGACATGGCGGAATTCCGGCGGCTGTCGCGCGAGCACGCGGAGCTCAGCAGGGTCGTTTCCCTCTATGCGGATTTTCGCAAGGCCGAGCGGGACGCGGCCGAGGCGCGCGAAATGGCCTCCGACCCCGGGCTGAAGGGCCTTGCGGAAGAAGAGCTGAAATCGGCGCAGGCAAGCATGGAGCGCCTCGGCGCCGGCCTTCAGGCGGCGCTGCTGCCGCGCGACCCGAACGACGACAAGAACACCTTCCTCGAAGTGCGCGCCGGCACCGGCGGCGACGAGTCGGCGCTCTTCGCGGCCGACCTGTTTCGCATGTACACGCGCTACGCCGAGCGCCAGGGCTGGCAGGTGGAGCTCGTCTCCGAGAGCCCCTCGGAGCTCGGCGGCTACAAGGAGGTGATCGCGCGCATCGCCGGGCCGGGCGCCTACGGCAGGCTCAAGTTCGAGTCGGGCGGGCACCGCGTGCAACGCGTGCCCGCGACCGAGGCGCAAGGGCGGATCCACACCTCGGCCTGCACCGTGGCGGTGCTGCCGGAGGCGGACGCGATCGACGAGGTGGTGCTCAACCCGGCGGAGCTTCGCATCGACACCTTCCGCGCCTCGGGCGCGGGCGGGCAGCACGTCAACAAGACCGAGTCCGCGATCCGCGTCACGCACCTGCCCACCGGGATCGTGGTCGAGTGCCAGGACTCGCGCTCGCAGCACAAGAACCGCGAGCGCGCGCTCTCGGTGCTCGCGGCGCGCATCAAGGACAAGCAGGAGCGCGAGCAGGCGGCGAAGACCGCTTCGACGAGAAAGCTCCTGGTCGGCTCGGGCGACCGCTCCGGGCGCATCCGCACCTACAACTTCCCGCAGGGGCGCGTCACAGATCACCGCATCAACCTGACGCTGTACAAGATCGACCGCATCATGGACGGCGAGCTCGACGACATCCTCGCCGCGCTCGCCGCCGAGCACCAGGCCGAGCAGCTCGCGCAGCTCTCCGAAGAAGCCGCTTGAAGGTCAGGGAAGCGATCGCCGGCGCGGGCATCGACCCGCGCGAGGCGCGGATCCTGCTTGCCGAGGCTTCCGGGTTTTCGCAGGCGAGCTTGATTGCCTCCGACGACCGGGATCTGCCGGATTCAATCCTGGAAACATTCGAATCGCTGGCAAGCAGAAGAAAACGGGGAGAACCCGTGGCCTACATCCTCGGCCGCAAGGAGTTCTACGGGCTGGAGCTCGCGGTCAATCCCGCGGTGCTCATCCCGCGGCCCGAGACCGAGCTGCTGGTGGATCTGGCGATCGAGCGAAGACCGGCGTCGGTGCTCGATCTGGGCACGGGGTCGGGGGCAATTGCTCTTGCCCTCAAGCGCAATTTGCCCGGAACGAAAGTCGCCGCAACGGAGGCCGATCTTTCCGCTCTGGTGACGGCACAGCGAAACGCCGCGCGGCTCGGCCTCGACATCGACTTCCGCCATGGACGCTGGTTCGAGCCCGTGGCCGGCGAGCGTTTCGAGCTCCTCGTGTCCAACCCGCCCTACGTCGCCGAAGGCGACCCGCATCTTGCCGAGCTGCGCTTCGAGCCGCGCGGCGCGCTGCTCGCGGGTGCCGATGGCCTGGATTGCATCAGGGGCATCGTGAGGGGAGCGCCGGAGCACCTCCTGCATGGCGGCTGGCTGCTGCTCGAGCACGGCCTGGGGCAGGACAGGGCGGTGCGAGATCTGCTGGCCGAGCAGGGATTTGCCTCGATCACGACCTGGCCCGACCTCGCCGGGATCCCCCGGGTATCCGGGGGAAAATGCGGCGGAAAGCGGTAAAATCCGGCCATGGACACTCAAGACAAGA
>JBFLYF010000092.1:0-10438 GCA_040756795.1 Pseudomonadota bacterium | reverse complement strand
CTGCTGCGGTCTCTCGACCTTGGGGAGCTCTGCCACATCATCGGCACGACGAATACCAGGGACGAAATCGGTTTTCAGAGGAGCGGCAGGCCGCTCTTCAGGGAGAAGCGTGTCGACCTGCAGCGCGCCTGGTCGGAAACTAGCTTCCGCATGCGCGAGCTGCGCGACAACCCGGAGTGCGCGCGCGAGGAGTACGACCGGATTCTCGATGCGGAGGACCCGGGGTTGTCGTTTCAGCTGTCCTTTGTACCAAAAGCATTTTCAATAGGAAAAGCAAGCAAACCCCGGGTCGCCATTCTCAGGGAGCAAGGCGTGAACAGCCAGGTGGAAATGGCGGCGGCGTTCACGCGCGCCGGCTTCGAGGCGGTCGACGTGCACATGTCGGACGTGATCGCCGGGCGCGCGACGCTCGCCGGCTTCAAGGGCCTCGCCGCCTGCGGCGGCTTTTCCTACGGCGACGTGCTGGGCGGCGGGCAGGGCTGGGCGAAGTCGATCCTGTTCAACGCGCGCGCGCGCGCCGAATTCGAGGCTTTCTTCGCGCGCCGCGACAGCTTCGCGCTCGGCTCGTGCAACGGCTGCCAGATGATGGCGGCGCTGAAGGAAATAATACCGGGAGCGGAAAACTGGCCGGTGTTCGCCGGCAACCGCTCCGAGCAGTTCGAGGCCCGCTTCGTCATGGTCGAGGTGCAGGCGAGCCCCTCGATCCTGCTGCGCGGCATGGCGGGCAGCCGCATGCCGATCGCGACCGCGCACGGCGAGGGCTTCGCGCTCTTCCCGGACGAGGCTTCCATGGACAAGGCGCACGTCGCCTTGCGCTTCGTCAACAACCGCGGCGAGGCGGCGGAGAAATACCCGTACAATCCGAACGGCTCGCCGCGCGGGATCACCGGGCTCACCACCCCCGACGGGCGCTTCACCATCGTCATGCCGCACCCGGAGCGCGTGTTCCGCAGCGTGCAGATGTCCTGGACGCCCGACGACGCAAGCGAGGATTCGCCGTGGATGCAGCTCTTCTACAATGCCCGCGCCTGGGTGGAGTGACGCGCCGCCATGAGCTCTGAGTTCATCGAGAACCGCACCTTCGACGAGATCCAGGTCGGCGACACCGCGAGCCTGACGAGGACGCTGCGGCCGGAGGACATCCAGCTGTTCGCCATCATGTCGGGCGACGTCAACCCGGCGCACGTCGATCCGGAGTACGCGCGCTCCTCGATGTTCCACGAGGTGATCGCGCACGGCATGTGGGGCGGGGCGCTGATCTCGACCGTGCTCGGCACCGAGTTTCCCGGGCCGGGCACGATTTACGTCGACCAGACGCTGCATTTCTCGCGCCCGGTCAAGGTCGGCGACACGCTCACCGTGTCGCTCACCTGCGCGAAGAAGTTCGACCACAACAAGCACCTGGTGTTCGACTGCGTGTGCACCAACCAGGAGGGCATGAAGGTGATCCGCGGCCAGGCCGAGGTGCTCGCGCCGACCGAGAAGATCAAGCGCGCGCGGATGGAGATGCCGGAGGTGACGATCTCGGACCGCGAGGGACGCTACCGCAGGCTGCTCGGCCGCGCCAAGGGCATCCGTCCGGCGACCGCGGCGTTCGCCTTTCCGGGCCACGCCGAGTCGCTGCACACCGCGGCGACCGTAGGCTCCGCGGGGATGCTGCTGCCGATCCTGGTGGGTCCGGAGAAGCGCATCCGCGAGCTCGCCGCGCAGAACGGCATCGACCTCAAGGGCTGCCGCATCGTGGACGCGCCGCACAGCCACGCCGCGGTCGAGCGCGCGGTGGCGATGGCGCACGACGGCGAGGCCGAGATGCTGATCCAGGGGAGCCTGCCCACCAGCGAGTTCCTCGTGCCGGTGATCGGGCCGCGCGGGCTGCGCACCGAGCGGCGCCTGTCGCACGTGCTCTACATCGACGTGCCGAGCCACCCCAAGCCGATCATCATCTCCGACATGATGGTGAACATCGAGCCGACGCTGGAGGACAAGATCCACATCACGCAGAACGCGATCGAGTTCGCGCACTTGCTGGGCGTGCCCGACCCGAAGGTGGCGGTGCTGGCGGGGATCGAGACGGTGACGCCGAGGATGCGCGCCACGCTGGACGCGGCGGCGCTGTGCAAGATGGCCGACCGCGGCCAGATCACGGGCGCGGTGCTCGACGGGCCGCTCGGCTTCGACACGGCGGTGTCGATCGTGGCGGCGCGCACCGCGCACCTCAAGTCCGCGGTCGCGGGGCAGGCCGACGTGCTGATCGCGCCCAACCTCGAGGCGGGCAACATGCTCGCCAAGCAGCTCGAGCACCTCGCCGACGCCATCTCGGGCGGCGTGGTGATGGGCGCCCGGGTGCCGATCGTGCTCGCCAACCGCAGCGACTCGGTGGAAAGCCGCGTCGCCTCCTGCGTGCTGGCGCTGCTGGCCGCCGACCAGCTGCGCCCGAAGCGCTGAGACAGCCAACGACGATCCGGGGAGGGGAGATGAGCGTCAAGCGGCACGAACCGGGCCCGATCCTGAGCCAGGCGGTGGAGCACGGCAATACCGTCTACCTGGCGGGAATCGTCGCCAAGGACCTGAAGAAGGACATCAAGGGCCAGACCGAGGAGGTGCTCGCCGAGATCGAGCGCCTGCTCGCCGGGTGCGGCTCGGGCAAATCGAAGGTGCTCTCGGCGACCATCTGGGTCACCGACATCCGCAACCGCGCGCCGATGAACGAGGTCTGGACGCGCTGGGTCGACGAGGCGAACCTGCCGGCGCGCGCCTGCGTAGAGGCGAAGCTCGCCGATCCGAACGCGCTGGTCGAGATCATGGTGGTGGCGGCAAAGGGCTGAGCTTCACTTTTTCGGCAGGTGCGCGGCATCCCCGAGGATGCGCATCGCCTCGCGCATCACCGGCTCGTCGCGGCCGTTGCTCAGGATCGCGAAATCGAGCAGCAGCTCGCCTACGATCAGCGATCCTCTTCTCAGATACTTGTACTCGCCCGGCGCGGGCGCCTTGTCGGTGACATCGAAATACCAGCCGGCTCCGGCGCTGCCCTGGAACTCGACCAGGCGGATCTCCTTCTCGAGCGCTTTTTCCCTCACCAGAAGCGCCTCTTTCGCGAGCGCGGCGGCCACCGCCTGCCGGCTGAAGGGCGGGATGTCCGGCCGCGCGCGCCAGACCGGCACCAGCTTCAGCTGCGGTTCGCGGCCCTTCGCGGTGCTGAGGAAGATGGTCGGCGGCCGGCTGCCGTTGGGCCGCAGCTCGTCCATCCAGCCCGCGGGCAGGCTGAGCACGAACGCGCCCTGCCCGGGGAGGAAGTAGCGCTTCTCGACTCTCTCCGCGGCCGCGGCGCCGCACGCGAGCAGCCACAGCCCCGCCGCGACACAGAGCCTCGCCGCGATCGCTCTCACGCGCGATCTTTTTCCAGCAAGGGCACGAAGTCGTACTCGCCGATTCCCTGCAGCACGAGAAACGTGGCCGAGGTCTCGCCGCCGTTCGTCACCAGATGCGGGCGCCGCGGCGGCACCGAGTAGGTCTCGCCCGGCGCAAGCCGGACCTCTTCCTTCGGATTCTGCAGGAAGATCCTCAGGCTGCCCGCGAGCACGTAGAAGGTGTCCTGCACGTTGCTGTGGTAGTGCCAGGGCACCTTCTGCGTCTTCGAGATCTGCAGCTCGGTGATGCGGAACCCGGGCCGCGCCGCGTGCTCCGCGCGCCGCTCGACCTCGTAGAGCGGGCCCGCGTCCTTCACTGCCTTCATGGCGTCTCCCCCGGTCGCAGCATGGATACTACTCGAACAGGTTGAGCACGCCGTCCAGGCCCGAGAAGTCGAGCACATGGGTGGCCCGGGCGCGCACCACGGGCTTGGCGTGGAAAGCGATCGAGGTGCCGGCCTCCTGCATCATGGCGAGGTCGTTGAAGCCGTCGCCGATCGCGCAGGTCGCCTCGCGCGAGGCGCCGAGGCGCTGCGCCATCTGGCGGAACTTCGCGGCCTTGGCGCCGGCGTCGACGATGGGGCCGAGCACGCGGCCGGTGAGGCGGCCCGCCTCGATCTCGAGCACGTTGGAGATGGTGTCGTCGAAGCCCAGGCGCGTCTTCAGGCGCTCGGTGAAGAAGCTGAAGCCGCCGGAGACGAGCAGGAGCTTCACGCCGTGGCGCCTGCACGCCTCGACGAGCGCTTCCGCCCCGGGCATGAGGCGGAGCTTGTCGTCGTAGACCTCCTGCAGCGCCTCCTCGTCCAGCCCCGCCAGCAGCGCGACGCGGCGGCGCAGGCTCTCGCGATAGTCGATCTCGCCGCGCATCGCCTGGGCCGTGATCTCGGAAATCTGCGCCTTGCGGTTCAGGCAGGAGCCGAGCTCATCGATGCATTCGATCGTGATGAGCGTCGAGTCCATGTCGGTCGCGAGCAGCTTCAGGCGGTCGAAGCGGCGGCCCTCGGGCACCCAGGCGTGGTCGAGCTGCCAGGCCTGGCACCAGCGCGCGATGCCGTCGTGCTGCGCGGCGCCGGCGAAGCGGTAGGCGCGCGCGCCGAGGGCCCGGGTGGCGCGCGCGCCGCTCAGCGCGGCGAGCTCCGCGGCCCGCGCGGGCGTGATGCCGGGCCCCTGGACGACGAGGTTCACTTCTTCGCCGCGGCGGGCTTCGCCCTGGCGCGATCGCGCCACGCCTGGCCCTGCACCGGGTCGTTGGCGACGCCCAGCCCGAGATCGTAGGCCCTCGCGACTTCGAGCATCGCGAGCCGGTTGCCGCGCTCGGCGGACCTGAGGAACCAGGCGAACGCCGCCTCGAGGTCGCGCTGCACGCCGATGCCCTTCTGCAGCATCACGGCGAGCAGCAGCTGCGCATCGTCGCGGTCCTGCGCGGCGGCGAGGCGGAACCACTTCGCCGCCTCGGTCGCGTTCTGCGGCACGCCGAGGCCGTCGAGGTACATGACGCCGAGCTGGGCCTGCGCCGTGGCGTTGCCGGCCTCGGCCGCCTTGGCGAGCAGCGCGGCCGCCTCGCCCGCCTCGCGCTCCTCGGCGATGCCCATGCGCTGCATCAGCGCGAGGTTGGTCTCGGCCACCGCGTTGCCCTGGTCGGCGGCAAGCCGGTACAGGCGCGCCGCCTCCAGGTAGTCCTTCAGCGCGCCGCGCCCTTCGAAGTGCATCGCGCCGAGGTTGTTCTGCGCGCCGGCGTGGCCGGCTTCGGCCGCGCGCAGGTACCACTGGCGCGCGCCCTCGAGATCCTGCAGCGGCGGCTTGGCATTCTCGAGCACCGTGGCAAGCGTGTACTGCGCGTCGATGTCGCCGGTGGCGGCGAGCGGCTTGAGCGAATCGATCGCCTGCCGGACGTCGCCGCGCTCGAGCGCGCCCATCGCGGGGATGAGCCTTTCGTTCTGGGCAAGAGCCAGGGACGAGCAAAACAACGAGATGAAGGCGAAAACAATCCTCATGCCCCGAGCGCTCCCATCAGCTCCTTCGCAACCTGCACGCGCTGCGGCCACTCGGGCATCTTCGCCTCGGCGCGCAGGCGCTCCGGCGCGGCGAGGCGCAGGTTCCCGCGCTTCTGCAGCAGGTCGATGATGCGCGCGCGCTCGATCGGCGGGTCCTTGACGAAGTGCAGGTGCACCGCCTCGTGCGTGGCGTCGATGCGCGCCACGCCGAGCGGCCGCGCGAGCAGCCGCAGCTGGTGGGACTCGAGCAGGACGCGCGCCGGCTCGGGCAGCGCGCCGAAGCGGTCGACCAGCTCCTCGCGCATCGCGTCGAGCGCCTCGCGGCTGGCGCAGTTGGCGAGGCGCTTGTAGAGCGTGAGGCGCTCGTGCACGTCGCTGCAGTAGGCCTGCGGCAGCAGCGCCGGCGCGTGCAGGTTGATCTCGGCCGCGGCCTCGAGCGGCTGGTCGAGGTCGATCGCCTTGCCGGCCTTGAGCGCGCGCACCGCGCGCTCGAGCATGCGCGTGTACAGGTCGAAGCCGACCTCCTGGATCTGGCCCGACTGCGACTCGCCCAGCACCTCGCCCGCGCCGCGGATCTCGAGATCGTGCATGGCGAGGTAGAAGCCCGAGCCGAGCTCCTCCATCGCCTGGATGGCCTCGAGGCGTTTTTTCGCCTGAGTTCCGAGATGCTCCACATCAGGCACCAGCAGATAGGCGTACGCCTGGTGGTGTGACCGCCCGACCCGGCCGCGCAGCTGGTGCAGCTGCGCCAGGCCGAACCTGTCGGCGCGGTGGATGACGATGGTGTTCGCGGTGGGGATGTCGATGCCGGTCTCGATGATGGTCGAGCACAGCAGCACGTTGTGCCGCTGCTGCGTGAACTCGCGCATCACTCGCTCGAGCTCCCGCTCGCGCATCTGGCCGTGCGCCACCGCGATGCGCGCCTCGGGCAGCAGGCGCGCCAGGCGATCGTGCACGTGCTCGATGGTCTCGACCTCGTTGTGCAGGTAGTAGACCTGGCCGCCGCGGCGCAGCTCGCGCAGCACCGCCTCGCGCACCAGCCCCTCGGACTGGGGCGCCACGAAAGTCTTGATCGCGAGGCGCCTCTGCGGCGCGGTGGCGATCACCGAGAAGTCGCGCAGGCCCTCGAGCGACAGCGCGAGCGTGCGCGGGATCGGCGTCGCGGTGAGCGTGAGCACGTCCACCTCGGCGCGCAGCTTCTTCAGCGCCTCCTTCTGCCGCACGCCGAAACGGTGCTCCTCGTCGAGGATCACCAGGCCGAGGCGCGCGAACTGGATCCCGCCGGAGAGCAGCTTGTGCGTGCCGATCACAATGTCGACCTCGCCGGAGGCAAGCGCCTTCACGATTGCATTGCTTTCTTTCCCGGACCTGAAGCGGGAAAGCTCGGAAATTCTCACCGGCCAATCCGCGAAGCGGTCCGTGAACGTCTGGTAGTGCTGCTCGGCGAGCAGCGTTGTGGGGCAGAGCAGCGCCACCTGCCTGCGGTCGGCGACGGCCACGAACGCGGCGCGCAGCGCGACCTCGGTCTTGCCGAAGCCGACGTCGCCGCAGATCAGGCGGTCCATCGGCCTGCCGGAGGCCATATCGCGCGTCACCGCCTCGATCGCCGCCGCCTGGTCGGGCGTCTCCTCGAAGCCGAAGCCGTCGGCGAAGGCCTCCAGGTCGCGCGCCTGCACCTTGAACTCGTGTCCCTGGCGCGCGGCGCGCCTGGCGTAGAGCGCGAGCAGCTCGGCCGCGGTGTCGCGCACCTGCTTCGCGGCGCGCGTGCGCGCCTTGTCCCACTGGCCGCTGCCGAGCTTGTGCAGCGGCGCGGCCTCGGGCTGCGCCCCCGAGTAGCGCGAGATCACCCCGAGCTGCTGCACCGGCACGTAGAGCTTGTCGCCGCCGTCGTACTCGAGCAGCAGGAACTCGCTCGTGCCCTCGCCCAGGTCGAGGTCGACCAGGCCGCCGTAGCGGCCGATGCCGTGCTGCGCGTGCACCACCGGGTCGCCGACCTTGAGCTCCGAGAGGTCGCGCAGCATCCCCTCCACCGAGGTCTGCACCCGGGCGCCGCGCCCCCTGCGCCTCGCGGTCCCCGCATACAGCTCCGCCTCGGTGACCACCGCCCAGCCTTCGGCCGGGACGATGAAGCCGTTGGCGAGAGGGGAGACCGTGATGGCGCACTGGGGCTTGTTCTCCAGGAAGTCCTCGAAAGAACTGCAAGCGGAAGGGTGAAGGCCATATTCACCCATGTAGGAAAGCATCGTTTCGCGCCGTCCCGGCGAATCGGCGCTCAGGAGCACGCGCAGGCCGGAGCCCGCGGCGAAGCTCTTCAGCGCGGCGAGCGGATCCTGCGCGCGCCGGTCCACGGCGAGCGGCGGCAGCGTCTGCGCCACGAGCGGCTGCTCGGGCTCCTCGTCCGCCGCTTCCACGATGTCCACGCGCGCGAAGGCGCGGGCGCGGGTGTAGAACTCCTCCGCGCCGAGGAAGATCTGCGCCGGCGGCAGCAGCGGCCGGTCCGGGTCGCCGCCCAGCATCCTGAAGCGCTGCTCGGCGTCGCGCCAGAACGCCTGCAGCGCGCCCGAGACGTCGCGGTGCAGGGCGACCGTCGCGGCCCCGGGCAGGTAGTCGAACACCGTGGCGAGCGCGTCGAAGAACAGCGGCAGGTAATACTCGATGCCGGCGGCGGGGATGCCGCTCGAGACGTCCTTGTAGAGGCGGCGCTTGGAGGGATCGCCCTCGAACAGCTCGCGCCAGCGGCCGCGGAACCTGGTGCGCGCGGCGTCGTCCATCGGGAATTCGCGCGCCGGGAGCAGGCGCACCTCCTTCACCGAGTAGAGCGTGCGCTGGCTGTCGACATCGAAAGTGCGGATGGACTCGAGCATCTCGTCGTCGAGCTCGAGCCGGTAGGGCACGGCGCTGCCCATCGGGTACAGGTCGATGATGCCGCCGCGAAAGCAGAACTCGCCCGGCGCGACCACCTGCGTCGTCGCGCTGTAGCCGGCGAGCGCGAGCTGGCGGCGCAGCGCCCCGGCATCCAGCCGCTCGCCCTGGCGCAGGAAGAACGTGTAGGCGGCGAGATAGGCGGGCGGGCAGAGGCGCACCAGCGCGGTCGCGGCGGGAACCAGCACGACGTCGAAGTCGCCGCGCTGGATGCGGTAGAGCGTCGCGAGCCGCTCGGACACCAGGTCGTGGTGCGGCGAGAAGCTGTCGTAGGGAAGCGTCTCCCAGTCCGGCAGCAGGCAGACGCGCAGCTGCGGCGCGAACCAGGCGATCTCCTCCAGCAGGCGCGCGCTGCAGAGCGCATCGGCGCTCACCACCGCGAGCGGGCGCCCGGCGGCGGCCAGGCGCGCGAGCGCGAGCGCGTCGGACGAGCCGGCGAGGCCGCTGTAGCGCGCTCTGCGGGGAAGCGAATCGCGATGCATGACAAGACGGAAGCGCCGTGTAATTATACGGCGCTGAAAATACGAAGATTTCCGACTTGAGCGCGCCTTGACCCTCCATGCGCTGATTCCCGCGGCGGGAACGGGAACGAGACTGCGCGGCGAGGCGCCGAAGCAGTATCAGCCGCTCGCGGGCCGGCCGATGCTGTGGCACGCGGTCAGGTCGGTGTGCGTCCCGGAGGTGGAGAACGTGTTCGTGGTGCTCGCCCCGGGCGATGCGCAGTTCGCGCGCTTCGACTGGAGCGAGTTCGGCGCGCGACTCGAGCCGCTGTACTGCGGCGGCGAGTCGCGGCGCGATTCGGTGTACAACGGCATGGTGGCGGCGATGGCGGCGGTTGAGGCGGACGACTGGATGCTGGTGCACGACGCGGCGCGGCCCTGCCTGCCGCGGCGCGACCTCGCCGGCCTCATCGAGCAGGTCGCGCCCGACCGCATCGGCGGCATCCTCGCGCTGCCGGTGGCCGACACCGTGAAGCGCGCCGCCAAGGACGAAGCGGGCGCGCAGCGCGTCGCCGGCACCGAGGACCGCGCGCAGCTCTGGCTCGCGCAGACGCCGCAGATGTTCCGCTGCGGCCTGCTGATCGAGGCGCTGAAGGCGGCGAAGGGCCCGGTCACCGACGAGGCGAGCGCGGTGGAGCAGATGGGCTTGAGGCCGCGGATCGTCGCCGGCAGCCGGGAGAACATCAAGGTGACGTTTCCCGAGGACCTCCTGATCGCCGAGGCGATCCTGGCGAAGCGATGAGGATCGGGCAGGGATTCGACGTGCATGCCTTCGCGCCCGGCCGGCGGCTGGTGGTCGGAGGCGTGGAGATCCCGCACGGCAAGGGGCTCGCGGGGCATTCCGACGCGGACGTGCTGCTGCACGCGGTGTGCGACGCGCTGCTCGGCGCCGCCGCGCTCGGCGACGTCGGCATGCACTTCCCCGACGACGACCCGAAGTACCACGACGCCGACAGCCGGACGCTCCTCCGGGAGGTCGGGAAGAAGGTCGGCGCGCAAGGCTTCCGCGTCGTCAACATCGACGCCACGATCATCGCCGAGGCGCCGCGCATGGCGCCGCACATCGCGCGCATGATCGGCAACATCGCGGCGGACCTCGGCGTCAAGCCCGCGCAGGTGAGCGTCAAGGCGACCACCACCGAGCGGCTCGGCTTTGCCGGAAGGGAAGAGGGGATCGCCGCGCAGGCCGTTGCGCTGATCGAATGAGGCTTTGAAGTTTTTCTGGAAGAACACCAAGGGAATGTATTCACCCCAATACAATCAAGTCCGGGATAAGAGCGAAGTGGTCGCGTTCATGCGCGCCAACAACTTTCCCGTGCTCGTCACCGGCACCGGGGGCGTGCTGCACGCCTCGCACCTGCCGGTGACCGTCCATGAGCGTGGATCGCGCATCGTCATCGACATGCACATGGCGAAGAGCAACCCGCAGTGGAAGGAATTCCTCGACGACGAGGCGCTGGTGATCTTCAGCGGGCCGCACGCCTACGTCTCGCCGCGCTGGTACGAGGAAAAGGAGCGGGTGCCGACGTGGAACTACGCCGCGGTCCACGCCTACGGGGTTCCTGCAATCGTCGAGGAAAGACGACACAAGCACGCATCCCAGCGCCTGCTCGTC
>JBFLYF010000091.1:0-10442 GCA_040756795.1 Pseudomonadota bacterium | reverse complement strand
GCCGGCGGGGTGCGCCGCGCCGCCCGCCGCGGCGATGATCGCGCGCATGCCGCTCGCCGCGGCGCCCTCGCTCCAGGCGGCGACCGCCTTGGGCGTGCGGTGCGCGCTCATCGCTCTTGCCTCGTAGGGCACGCCGAACTCCTCGAGCATCTTCGCCGCCGCCTTCATCGTCTCCCAGTCGGAGGTCGAGCCCATGACGATCCCCACCAGCGGCGCGGAGTTTTCCTTCACTGCAGCCTCCTCCCGGTGAGCTTCTCGAGCGCCTCGCGGTACTTCGCCGAGGTGCGCGCGATGACGTCGGGCGGCAGGTGCGGCGCGGGCGGCGTCTTGTCCCAGTCGAGCGTCTCGAGGTAGTCGCGCACGTACTGCTTGTCGTACGAGGGCGGCGACACCCCCACGCTGTACTGGTCGGCCGGCCAGAAGCGCGAAGAATCGGCCGTCAATACCTCATCGATCAATACAAGCTGCTTTTTTTCATCCAGGCCAAATTCAAATTTCGTGTCGGCGATGATGATGCCCCTGCCCGCGGCGAACTCGGAAGCCTCCTCGTAGAGCCGCAGGCTCGTAGCGCGCACCTTCTCGGCCACGTCCTTGCCGATCATCTCGCACACGCGCTCGAAGGAGATGTTCTCGTCGTGGCCCTGCTCGGCCTTGGTGGCCGGCGTGAAGATCGGCTCGGGCAGCTTCTGCGCCTGCTGCAGGCCTTTCGGCAGCGCGATGCCGCACACCGCGCCGGTTTTCTGGTAGTCCTTCCAGCCCGAGCCGATCAGGTAGCCGCGCACCACCGCCTCGATCGGCAAGGGCTTGAGCTTTTTCACGACGACGGCGCGTCCGCGCACCTGCGGCTTTTCTTCCTCGGAAACGACGGTTTCAGGATCGATTCCCGTGAGTTGATTGGGCACGATGTGGCGCAGCCTCTCGAACCAGAAGTTCGCCATCTCGTTGAGCACCCGTCCCTTGTCGGGAATCGGGTCCGGCAGCACGACGTCGAACGCCGAGAGCCGGTCCGAAACCACGATCATCATCTTGTCGTCGTCGACCGCGTAGATGTCGCGGACTTTGCCGCGCCCGATTCTTGGAAGACTTTTTATATTTGAATCAAATAAAAGCATCAGGCAGCCTGTTTCTCCAGCTCGGGCTTCCACTTGCCCTGCGCGGCGAGGCTGTTCATGTGCGCGCGGTGGTGGAAGGCGCGCTGCGCGGCGGCGATGTTGGCGCTCGCCCCGCGCCAGGTGCTGAGCGCGGGGTTCTGCAGCGCGCGCGAGTAGGAGAACGTGAGCGGCCAGGGCAGGCCCCGCATCGACGCCATGGCATTGAGGTGCGCGGTTGCCGAGACATCCGACTGCCCGCCGGAGAGGAACACCACGCCCGGCTGCGCCGCGGGCACGGTGCGCTTGAGCACCCGCACGGTGCGCTCCGCGACCTCCTCGACGCCCGCCTGCCGCGGGCAGGCCTTGCCCGAGACCACCATGCTCGCCTTGAGGATGGCGTGCTCGAAGGAGACGTTGTGCGCGGCGAGCGCGGCGTAGGTCGCGCGCAGCGTCGCCTCGGTCACCTCCTCGCAGCGCTCGATGGTGTGCGCGCCGTCGAGCAGCACCTCGGGCTCGATGACCGGCACGATCGAGGCCTCCTGGCACAGCGCCGCGTAGCGCGCCAGCGCGTGCGCGTTGGCATAGAGGCAGGTGTGCGTGGGGATCGTCTCGCCGATCGTGATCACTGCGCGCCACTTGGCGAAGCGCGCGCCCGCCTTGAAGTAGGCGGCCAGGCGCTCTCTCAGGCCGTCGAGGCCCTCGGTCACCTTCTCGCCGGGACAGAGCGCGAGCGCCTTCGCGCCCGTATCCACCTTGATGCCGGGAAGGATGCCCTTCTTCGCCAGGTACTCGGGAAACGGCACGCCGTCGTTGGTCTTCTGGCGCACCGTCTCGTCGTACAGGATCACGCCGGAGACGAACTGCTCCACGCCCGGGGTGGTAAACAGCAGCCCGCGGTAAACGCGGCGGTTCTCCTCGGTGCAAGCCACACCTACCGACTGGAAGCGCGTCTCGCAGGTGCCGCTCGACTCGTCGGCGGCCAAGATGCCCTTGCCTTTCGCGACCATCGCGGCCGCAGTCTTGGATAACAGTACCTTGTCCATGCGGTGTCTCGCTGAAAGGAAAATTGCGGGTCGGGCGTGAAATTTTACGCCATCACCATTGTCCCAATCGGGACCGCCGGTGGCGCAGGGTATTCGTTTCCGGTGCCGCACGCATTTTCGGCGATAATGCGCCCCCTTGAGATCGGCCGCGATCGCCCATAAATGGGCCGCGGCTGGATTAATTGCATGATAAAAATCGAAAATCTGGTCAAGGACTTCGGCGCCAAGCGCGCCGTGAACGGCGTGTCCTTCACGGTCGAGCGCGGCGAGGTGGTGGGCTTCCTCGGGCCGAACGGCTCGGGCAAGTCGACCACCATGCGCATGATCACCGGCTACTACACGCCCACCGGCGGCCGGGTGAGCGTCGGCGGCCACGACGTGGTCGAGGCCCCGCTCGAGGCGAAGCGCCTGATCGGCTACCTGCCGGAGAACGCCGCCGCCTACCCCGACATGACGGTGCGCGGCTTCCTCGGCTTCGCCGCCGAGATGCGCGGGCTCGCGGGCGGGGCGAAGGAGAAGGCCGTGGCGCGCGCGGTCGAGCGCTGCTTTCTCGACTCCGTCCTGCACCAGTCGATCGACACGCTCTCCAAGGGCTACCGGCACCGCACCTGCCTCGCGCAGGCGCTCGTCCACGACCCCGAGGTGCTGGTGCTCGATGAGCCCACCGACGGCCTCGACCCCAACCAGAAGCACGAGATCCGCAGCCTGATCCGCGAGCTGGGCAGGACCAAGGCGATCGTGTTCTCCACCCATATCCTCGAGGAAGTCGATGCCGCGTGCTCGCGCGCGATCATCATCGACCGCGGCAGGGTGGTCGCGCAGGGCACGCCCGACGAGCTGGGCCGGCCGCTCGACGAGGTGTTCCGCCGCATCACGCTGCCGGACACGGCCAGGCCATGAAGCACGTCTGGGTCATCGCCAAGCGGGAGCTCGCGAGCTACTTCACCTCGCCGGTGGCGTACGTGTTCCTCGTCATCTTCCTGCTGCTGGCGGGCTTCTTCACCTTCACCGCGGGGCAATTCTTCGAGCGCGGCGAGGCGGGCCTGGGGGCGTTCTTCGGCTGGCACCCGTGGCTGTACCTCGTGCTCGTGCCCGCGGCGGGCATGCGCCTGTGGGCCGAGGAGCGGCGCGCCGGCACGATCGAGCTGCTGCTCACCATGCCGATCGCGCCCTGGCAGGCGATCCTCGGCAAGTTCGCCGCCTCGTGGATGTTCCTCGCGGTGGCGCTCGCGCTCACCTTCCCGGTGGTGGTGACGGTGAACCTGCTCGGCGACCCGGACAACGGCATGATCGTCGCCGGCTACGTGGGCAGCCTCCTCCTCGCCGGCGCCTACCTCGCGGTGACCTGCATGACCTCGGCGATGACGCGCAACCAGGTAGTGGCGTTCATCCTCGCGGTGGTGGCGTGCCTGTTCCTGATCCTGGCCGGCTTCAACCCGGTCACGGACCTGCTCGCGCGCTGGGCGAGCCCGGCGCTCGTCGACACGGTGGCGGCGTTCTCCGTGGTCACGCACTTCGACGGCTTCCAGAAGGGCGTCATCGATACGAGGGACCTGTTCTTCTTCCTCTCGGTGATCGGCTTCTGCCTGTTCGCCACCAGCGTCATCCTGCGCAACCGATGATCCGGCAGCGCGAAAATCTGCTGTACTCCGCGGTCGGCCTCGTGGCGCTGTTCCTGATCCTGGTCGCCTTCAACTACCTCGCGGCGTTGAGCGCGCAAAGGATCGACCTCACCGACGGCAAGCTCTACACCCTGTCGGAGGGCACGAAGCGGATTCTGCGCGGGCTGCAATCCCCCGTGAAGCTCAAGCTCTACCTCTCGCAGGGCGAGGCGGTGCCGGTGCCGCTGCGCGGCTTCGCGCAGCGCGTCGAGGACATGGCGCGCGAGTTCAAGAACGTCGCCGGCGACAGGCTCGAGATCGAGCGCATCAACCCCAGGCCCGACAGCGAGGAGGAGGACACCGCGCAGCTCGAGGGCATCGAGCCGCAGCAGCTCTACAGCGGCGAGCAGTTCTACCTCGGCGTGGTGGCGAGCCAGCTCGAGCGGAAGCAGGCGATCCCGGCGCTCTCGCCGCAGCGCGAGCGCCTGCTCGAGTACGACCTGGCGCGCGCCGTGGCGCGTGTCGGCAGCCCCGAGCGCCCGCTGCTGGGGCTGCTCAGCGCGCTGCCCGTGCTCGGCGAGAAGTTCAATCCCTTCACGCGGCAGGGCTCCGAGCCCTGGGTGCTCGCGGGCGAGCTCAAGCGCGACTTCGAGGTGAAGCAGGTGAGCTTCAGCGCCGAGGCGATCGACCCGCAGATCAAGGTGCTGCTCGTGATCCATCCGCGCGACCTGCCGGAGGCGACCGAGTACGCGCTCGACCAGTTCGTGCTGCGCGGCGGCAAGCTGATCGTCTTCGTGGACCCCTACGCCTACTTCGACCAGCAGCCGAGCCCCATCCCCGGGGTGGGCGGCGGCGGCACGAGCTCGAGCCTGCCCAGGCTGTTCAAGGCCTGGGGCGTCGAGCTGAACCCGGGCAAGGTGATCGCCGACGTGGTGTACGCCTCCGGCGGCGGCCAGCGCTACACGCCCACGGTGCTGACCCTGAACCGCACCGCGCTCAACCGCGACGACGTGGTGACCAGCCAGATCGAGACGCTGCTCTACGCCTTCGGCGGGGCGTTCGAGGTCAAGGCCGCCGAGGGCCTGAAGGCGACCGATCTGATCACGAGCTCGCCCAACTCCATGCTGGTCGACAATGCGGTGGCGACGGTCTCCGGCGAGCCGGCGATGAAGGGCTTCCAGCCCGACAACAAGCCGCGCGCGCTCGCGCTCAGGCTCACGGGCAGGTTCAAGACGGCGTTTCCGGATGGAAAGCCGGAGCCGGACAAGAGCAAGTCCAGGGGCAAAGGCGAAACAAGCATCAAGGAGTCCGCCTCGGAGAACTCGGTCGTCCTGGTCGCCGACGTCGACATGCTGAACGACGGCGCCGCGATCGACGTGCAGGAGGTGTTCGGCCGCAGGATCGTCGTGCCGTCGAACGGCAACCTCGCCTTCGCCCAGGGCCTGGTCGAGCAGCTCGGCGGCGGCGATGCGCTCGCCACGCTGCGCAGCCGCGCGAGCGCGTTCCGCCCGCTCACCGTGGTGCGCGAGATGGAGGCCGACGCGCAGAAGCAGTACTTCGGGCGCCTGAAGGGGCTGGAGGACGAGCTGCAGAAGACCAACGCCAAGCTCCAGGAGCTGCAGAAGGCGCGCGGCGCCGCGGCCAAGGGCGCGCAGATCCTCACCTCCGAGGAGCAGGGCGAGATCGACAAGTTCCGCAAGCGCGTCGCCGAGACGCGCAAGGAATTGAAGGAGCTGCGCAAGAACCTGCGCCGGGACGCCGAGGCGCTCGTGTTCTGGACCAAGCTCGCCAACATCGGGCTCATGCCGCTCGCGGTGGTGCTGCTCGGCCTGGCCGTGTTCTTCGTGGGGCGCCGCAGGCGCGGCGCGGCATGAGCGCGCGCATCGCCCTGGTGCTGCTGGTGCTGCTCGCCGCGCTCGGCGGCGGCGCGCTGCTGGTGCGCGAGCAGGCGGGCTCGCAGAAGCCCGCCGCAAGCCTCGGCCAGCCTTTGCTCAAGGACCTGAAGGCGGCCGAGATCGCGGCGATCTCGATCCGCACGCCGGAGGGCGCGCTCACCATCCGCAGGCAGGGCGAGCGCTGGACGATCGCCGAGCGCGCCGACTTTCCGGCCGACCTGGACAAGGTGCGCGACTTCGTCATCAAGGCGATCGCGCTCAAGGTGCGCGCCAGCGAGCCGGTGGGCGAGAAGGACCGCGCGCGCTTGAAGCTCGATGCGGGCGGCACCGCGGTCGAGTTCGGCGCCGCCGGCGGCAAGCCCCTGGCGCGGCTCGTCGCGGGCAGAAAGTACTTCAAGACCGAGCCGGAGGATCCCGCCAAGGCGAGCGGCGACGGGCGCTACGTCGCGATCGCGGGCGAGGACAAGCGCGTCTTCCTCGTTTCCGACCCGCTCGCCCAGGCGAGCGCGAAGAGCGCGGACTGGATCAGCAGGGCGGGGTTCGCGGCCGAGAAGGTGAAGACGCTCGAAGTGCGCTTCGCCGGCGGCGGCGGCTGGAAGATCGAGCGCGCGCGCGACAACGCCGACTGGAAGCTCGCGGGCGCTGGCGCGGGCGAGAAGCTCGAAGTCACCAGGGCGAACAGCGCCGCGTACTCGCTTTCCCTCGTCGAGCTCGCCGATGTCGCGCCGCGGGACGCGAAGCCCGAGGCGACGGGCCTGGACAAGCCTGCGCTCGTCACCGCGACCACCTTCGACGGGCTCACCTATGCGCTCAAGGTGGGCAGGCTCGAGGGCGAGAACTACTACGCCGCGCTCGCGGTCTCGGGCGAGGCCAAGCCCGAGGGCAAGGACGCGGATGAGCGCCTGAAGAAGCTCAACGAGCGCCTGCCGCGCGAGAAAGCGCTTGCCGAGCACACGCTGCTCATCCCGAAGTCCAAGCTCGAGGACACGCTGCAGAAGCGGGAAGATCTCCTCCAAAGGAAGGACTCCGCGAAGAAGTAGCCCGGTTGTCTCATGGGTTGACTTACGGTTGTCTGATCTGTAAGCAGCAATCGTGGACTTTTTCCTGCTCGCCGTGAACGGCACCCTGATGCGCGGCCTCGAGCTGAACGGCAACCTCCTCGCCGCCGGCGCGCGCTTCGTGCGCGAGGCGAGGACCGCGCCCTGCTACCGCCTCTACTCCATCGGGGACGTGCATCCGGCCATGCTGCGCTCCGCCGAGGGGAAGGCCATCGCCTTGGAGCTCTGGGAGGTGCCCGTCGCGGGCGTGGCGAGCATCCTGCAGGCGGAGCCGGCCGGCCTGTGTATCGGCAAGGTGCTGCTGGAGGACGGCAGCGAGGCGCTGGGCGTGCTCGGCGAGCCGTGGCTCTGCGAGGGCGCACCCGAGATCACGCGCCACGGCGGCTGGCGCGAGTACCTCGCCGCGCGCGCCCGGACGCGCTAGGCTCGGGGCGTGGAGCCGCACGTCCCCGACATCCTGCACGCCATCCAGCTCGTGGTGGCACCGGTGTTCCTGCTCACCGCGGTAGGGACGCTCATCAATGCGCTCAACGCGCGCCTCGGCCGCGCCGTGGACCGCCGGCGCGTGCTCGAGGCGAAGCTGCCCGAGTTCGTGAACGAGCAGGCCGAGGACGCGCGCGAGGAGCTGGCACGCATCGCGCGGCGCATCCGGCTGGTCTACAGCGCGATCCTGTTCGCGGTGCTGTGCGCGCTGTTCGTGTGCCTGCTGATCGCCGGGGCGTTTGCCGGCGGCTTCGTCGCCACCGACGTCTCGCGCGTTGTTGCCGGGCTCTTCGTGCTCGCCATGCTGGCGCTCATCGTGTCGCTGCTGCTTTTCCTGCGCGAGATCTTCCTCGCCGTCTCGACGCCGCGACACGTCCCCAGGTAGGGGCCGTAAGCCGTTCCCGTCAATGATTTAGCGGCAAAGGCTTCACGGCGCTTGGCCTTGCTGCTATAAGGGCGCCAAGAGGCAAGGAGGAGATCCGTCGTGTCGAAATTCCCCATCAAGAAGATAAGGACCCTGGCGCTCGTCGGCCAGGCGGGGTCGGGCAAGACCTCGCTTGCCGAGGCGCTGCTCGCGCGCGCGGGGGCGATCCCCGCGGCCGGCAGCGTCGAGCGCGGCACTACCGTGTGCGACTACACCCCGCTCGAGAAGTCCTCCAGGCATTCGCTCAAGCTCGCGGTGGCGAGCTTCGAGACGCCGGGGGAGGAGGCGCACCGCATCCACCTGCTCGACACGCCCGGCTACCCGGATTTCCTCGGCCACGCGCTGCCCGCCCTGGCGGCGGTGGAAACCGCCGCCATCGTCATCAACGCGCAGAACGGCATCGAGATGATGACCGGCCGCTTCATGCAGTGGGCGGCCAAGCGCGGCCTCGACCGCCTCATCGTCATCAACCGCATCGACGCCGACAACGTCGACCTGCCCGGGCTGCTGGAGAAGATCCAGCAGGCTTTCGGCAAGGAATGCCTGCCGCTCAACCTGCCGGCGGCGAACGCGACCAGGGTCTCCGACTGCTTCTTCGCGCCCTCGGGCGAAGCCGACTTTTCGTCGGTCGAGCAGGCGCACAAGAACCTCGTAGAGCAGGTGGTCGAGGTGGACGAAAAGCTGATGGAGGCCTATCTCGAGAAGGGCGAAGTCGCTCCCGAGGCGCTGCACGAGCCGCTCGAGCGCGCGATGCGCGAGGGGCATCTCATCCCCGTCGTCTTCACCTCGGCGAAGACCGGCGCGGGCGTCGCCGAGCTCCTCGACGTGATCGTCAAGCTCCTGCCCAACCCGGCCGAGGGCAACCCGCCCGTGTACCTCAACGTGCCGGCCGGAGGCGGCGCGGCGACCGAGGTGAGCGCGCTGCCGGACCCCGGGAAGCACGCGCTCGCGCACGTCTTCAAGATCGAGATCGACCCCTACATCGGCAGGATCGCGGTGTTCCGCGTGCACCAGGGGCGCATCACGCCCGGCACGCAGCTCTTCATCGGCGAGGGCCGCAAGCCGATCAAGCCGGGGCACCTCTATGTCATGAAGGGCAAGACGCAAGTCGAGGTGCCGGAAGCAGTCCCGGGCGACATCTGCGCCATCGCCAAGATCGACGAGATCCAGTTCGACCACATCCTGCACGACTCGGCCGAGGACGCGCACATCCACGCCAAGCCGCTGGAGCTGCCGACCTCGGTGTTCGGCCTGGCGGTGCAGCCGAAGAAGCGCGGCGACGAGCAGAAGGTCTCGGACGTGCTGCACAAGCTCATGGCCGAGGATCCGTGCTTCAGGCTGGAGCACAACGCGCAGGCGAACGAGACCGTGATGCGGGGCCTGGGCGAGATGCACCTCAAGACCATGCTCGAGAAGATGGCCGCGCAGTACAAGCTCGAGCTCGATTCCAGGCCGCCCTCGATCCCGTTTCGCGAGACGATCGCGGCGCGCGCCGAGGGGCACAGCCGCCACAAGAAGCAGACCGGCGGCGCGGGCCAGTTCGGCGAGGTGTTCCTCAAGGTCGAGCCGCTGCCGCGCGGCAAGGGTTTCGAGTTCGTGGACCAGGTGAAGGGCGGCGCGATCCCGAACCAGTTCATCCCCTCGGTCGAGAAAGGCGTGCGCTCGGTGCTGGAGAGCGGCTTCGTCGCCGGCTTCCCGATCCAGGACGTGCGCGTCATCGTCTACGACGGCAAGAGCCACCCGGTCGACTCCAAGGACGTCGCCTTCATGTCCGCGGGCAGGAAGGCTTTCCTCGACGCGCTCGGCAAGGCGCGCCCGATCGTGCTCGAGCCGATCGTCAATGTCGAGATCGTCGCGCCCGAGGAGAAGATGGGCGACATCGCCGGCGAGCTCTCCGGCCACCGCGGCCAGATCAAGGGCTCGGATGCGCCGCGCCCCGGCACCGTGCAAATCACGGCGCAGGCGCCGCTCTCGGAGCTCGAGCACTTCCCGGCGCGGTTGAAATCGATCACCGCCGGCCACGGCTCCTACACGCTGGAATTCAGCCACTACGACCCGGCCCCACCCGTGCTGCAGCAGCGGCTGGTGGCGGCGCACAAGCCCGCCGCGCAGGCCGAGGACTAGCCGACGCGACCCGCTCCGACGAGCCGCCTGCGCCGGCGCCTGCTGATCGCGGCAGGGCTCTCGGCGGGCGCCTTCACGCTCGGCGGCTGGCTCTTCTACCGCGGGCGCGACCGCATGCGCGTGCCTGCGGCGATGGCGCTGCGCGAAAGCGAGGCCGCGTTCAATGCCTGGATCAAGATCGGCGCCGACGGCATCGTGCACGTGCAGGTGCCGAGGCAGGAGATGGGGCAGGGCATCACGACCGCGCTGCCGATGCTGGTTGCCGAAGAGCTCGATTGCGAGCTCGCGCAGGTGCGCTTCGAGCAGGCGGCAGTGGATGCCGTGTACGCGAACGCCACCATCCTCGGCGACGCGGTGCCGTTCCGGCCCGATGACCGCGGCTGGCTCGCGGATCTCGCGCGCCTGACGCAGTACCGCTTCGCCGAGCTGCTCGGCGTGCAGGCGACCGGGGGCTCTACGAGCGTGCGCGACGCGTGGCTGCTCATGCGCCACGCGGGCGCGGCGGCGCGCGGGATGCTGGTCGCGGCGGCGGCGAAGCGCTGGGGCGTTGCGCCCGCGGACTGCCGCACCGAGGCGGGCGCGGTGCGCCACGCCGCAAGCGGAAGGCGGCTCGGCTACGGCGCGCTCGCCGCGGAGGCGGCCGCGCTGCCGCCCCCCTCGCGGCCGAAGCCGAAGGACCCGCGGCAGTTCCGGCTGCTCGGAAAATCCCCGCCGCGGCTCGAT
>JBFLYF010000090.1:0-10443 GCA_040756795.1 Pseudomonadota bacterium | reverse complement strand
TTACTTTGCGGCGGTCCTAACCACGCCCAGCCGCCGGCCGCGCGTCTGCTGCTTCAGACGCGGCGGGTTGACGAGGTCGCGGATGAAGTTGGGCAGCGCGAAGACGCCCTCGTGGGTCTCGCCGTTGTAGAACTTGAGGTCGGCGAGCTTGCGCTGCTCGATCCTGCGGTCGATCTCGTCGGCGGTGAGGGACTTCGGGTCTAGCTTGTCCGAGCACACCGCCATCGCCCACTGCGCGCCGTAGAGCGGGATGTACATGGTGTAGGGGCGCACGATGCGGAAGATGCCGTTGAGGCGCTGCGCGAGCTCGGCGACGCGCTCGGGCTTCGCCACCGGCGCGCCGATGTGCAGCACCAGCGCCCCGCCCGGGGCGAGCGCGGCGCGGCACTGCTGGAAGAACTCGCTGGAGTAGAGCGCCTCGGCCGGCCCCATCGGGTCGTTGAGATCCAGCGCGATCAGGTCGAAGCGCTCGTGCGTCTCGCGGATGAACTTCATGCCGTCGCCGATCAGCACGTGCAGCTTGGGGTTGTCGAAGGCGCCGCGGTGCACGGCGAAGAAGTGCTCCTTCGCCACCTTGACCACGTCCTCGTCGATCTCGCACATCGTCACCTGCTCGACCGAGGGGTGCTTGAGCGCCTCTTCGGAGGAGCCGCCGTCGCCGCCGCCGATGATCAGCACCTTGCGCGGCGCCGCGTGCGCGGTGAGCGCCGGGTGGATCAGGTTCTCGTGGTAGACGAACTCCTCGCGCTCGGAGGTCATATTGAAGCCGTCCAGGCGGAAGATGCGGCCGTAGTGCGGCGTGTCGTAGATCTCCATCTTCTGGAACCGGGTCTGCCACTCGGCGAGCTGGCGGCTCGCCTTGATGTAGAAGCCGGTCGATTCGTTCAGCGGCTCCATCAGCAGGTGCTCGTTGCGCTCGACCGCGTGGCGCGCGATCTCGCGCGGCTCGAACAGCCCGACGATCGCCTCGAAGAGCTTGCGCGCCTTGTCGCTGTTGTCGGCGCTGTAGTTGCAGACGTAGACGTCGATCGTCACGCCCTGGCGCTCGGGCCAGGTGTGCAGGGCGAGGTGCGACTCGGCGAGCAGCACCATGCCGGTGTAGCCGCCGCCGTCGAACTGGTGGAAGTTCGAGTCCATGGTGGTGAGGCCGGCCTGCGCGACCAGCTCCAGGCACCTTGCCTTCATGCCGGCGCTGTCCAGCAGGAGCTGCGGATCGCAGCGACAACCGCTCAGGTCACCGATGAGATGCAGACCGTTCATGCCTTTGCCCCCTGGAAAACGAGAAGGCGCAGCCCTGCACGTTCTCTTCCAGGCTGCGCCCTCGTGTCACCGCCTCGCGGCGTGCAACTGTGTTCGTCCGGCTCGTTCAATTCGTTCAAAGCCCCCGTTTCACGCGAGTTCTGCTCGCATTTCGCCGGCAACGCTGTCGATCAGCCGGCGCGCTATCGAGATTTTGCTTGGAAGCCTCGGCAATTGCAATACATCGAACCACTCCGCGGCCTCGATCTCCCCGCTTTGCGGGCGGATCTCGCCCGAGCGCCAGTCGCAGACGAAGGCGATCATGAGCGAGTTCGGGAACGGCCAGGGTTGGCTCGCGAAGTAGCGGATGCGCTGGACCCTGACCCCGACCTCCTCCTCGACCTCGCGCGCCAGGCACTGCTCCAGGGTCTCGCCGGGCTCCACGAAACCCGCCAGCGCGCTGTACATGCCGGGCGGGAAATGGGGGCTGCGGCCAAGAAGGATTTGGTTTTTTCTTTTGACCAAAGCCATTACCGCCGGAGCGAGCCTCGGGTAGGCGGCGAGCTTGCAGGCGGGACAGACCCGCGCCCGCTCCTCGCGCCTGGCTTCGGTCGGCGCGCCGCAGCGGCCGCAGTGGCGGTGGTTGCGATCCCAGTCGAGCAGCTGGATCGCGCGCCCGGCGAGGGCGAAATGCGCGTCGTCGAGCACCGAAAAGAGCGTGCGCAGCCCCTCCCAGCCCAGGCCCGCCGGCGGCGGCGGCGCCTCGGGCGGCATCTCGGCGGCCCAGCAGTCGACCCCGGCGAGACGCCCTAGATATAGTGTTCTGACGGGTTCGGCCCACAAGCGATTGTTGCTTTTCTGCAACGGCAGGCGCGCCCAGCTCGGCCGGGACGGCACCCGCAGATCGCCCGAGGGGTGGGGGCTGGGGGGCCCGAGCTCGACCAGCAGCCGGTCGCCGCGGAAAACGAACCAGAGCGCGGCTTGCGCCGCCTCGCCCGCCGCGACGCCGCCCTCGAAAAGCGGCGGGGTCATGAAAGGCATCTCCATTTCCGGATTGTAGATGCGCTATCCGAGCGCCTGGGCGATGACGCGCGCGCCGCGCTCGACGAGGAAGCTCTTGAAGGCCTGCGCGACGGGCGAAAGGCGCTTTTTCTCGCGGTGGATCACGTGCCAGTGGCGCATCACCGGGGTGCCCGACACGTCGAGCACCACGAGGCGCCTGGCGGCGAGCTCGAGGCCCACCGTGTGCAGCGACAGGAAGCTCACCCCCATGCCGGCCATCACCGCCTGCTTGATGGTCTCGTTGGAGCTCATCTCGATGGTCTCGCGCGGGCGGAAGGCGCGCGCGGCGAAGACGCGCTCCATCGCCGCGCGCGTGCCGGAGCCGGGCTCGCGGATGAGGAAGGTCTCGCTCGCGAGCCGCGCGAGCGAGAGCCGGCGCTTCGCCGCCAGGGGGTGGTCGGGGGCGGCGATGATCGCGATCGGGTGCGCGGCGAAGGCCACCGAGGTCGTGTCGAGGTCCCGCGGCGGCGTGCCCATGATGACCAGGTCGACCGTGTTCTCGGCGAGGTCGCGCACCACCTGCTCGCGGTTGGCGACCGAGAGGCGCACCTTCACGCCGGGGTGCTTGCGGCGGAACTCGGCGAGCAGCTTCGGCGCGTGGTACTTGGCGGTGCTCACCGCCGAGATCGAGAGCTCGCCGCCGCCGCTGCCCGCGAGCGCGGCGAGCGACTCGTCGGCGAGGCGCAGGCGCTCGGCCACGTCGCGCGCGCAGGCGAGCAGCTCGCGCCCCGCGGGCGTGACGTCGATGCGCCGGCCCATGTGCTCGATGAGCGGCAGCCCCGCCTCGGCCTCGAGCTGCTGCACCTGCATCGACACCGCGGGCTGGGTGAGGTGGAGCTCGGCGGCGGCGCGCGAGAACGAGCGCAGCCGCCCCACCGCCTCGAACACCCGCAAGCGCCGCAAGCTGGCGTGCCTGAGAGACATTGTCAAGTAGATCTTATAGGAGCCATAAGAAACTGTGAATTGTGCTTATGAAGCGCGCGACGTACAAATCGCCTCTCCAGGAGGGCCGCATGAGCCAGAGCAGCACCGCTTCGTACCGTGCCGGGGTCAAGGCCTACCGCCAGACCTACTGGGAGCCCGGCTATCGCGTGCGCGACACCGACCTGCTCGCGTGCTTCAAGATCACGCCGCAGCCCGGGGTCGAGCGCGAGGAGGCCGCGGCCGCGGTCGCCGCGGAGTCCTCGACCGGCACGTGGACCACGGTGTGGACGGACCTGCTCACCGACCTCGAGCACTACAAGGGGCGCGCCTACCGCATCGAGGACGTCCCCGGGGACCCGAGCTGCTTCTACGCCTTCGTCGCCTACCCGATCGACCTGTTCGAGGAAGGGTCGGTGGTGAACGTGTTCACCTCGCTCGTGGGCAACGTGTTCGGCTTCAAGGCGATCCGCGCGCTCAGGCTCGAGGACGTGCGGTTTCCGATCGCCTACGTCATGACCTGCGGCGGGCCGCCGCACGGCATCCAGGTCGAGCGCGACAAGATGGACAAGTACGGCCGGCCGCTGCTCGGCTGCACCATCAAGCCCAAGCTCGGCCTTTCGGCGAAGAACTACGGCCGCGCGGTGTACGAATGCCTGCGGGGGGGCCTCGACTTCACCAAGGACGACGAGAACGTCAACTCCCAGCCCTTCATGCGCTGGCGCGACCGCTTCGGCTACGTGATGGAGGCGGTGAAGAAGGCCGAGGCCGAAACCGGGGAGAAGAAGGGCCACTACCTCAACGTCACGGCGCCCACGCCCGAGGAGATGTACCGGCGCGCCGAGCACGCGAAGCGCCTGGGCGCGCCGATCATCATGCACGACTACCTCACCGGGGGCTTCTGCGCCAACACCGGGCTCGCCAACTGGTGCCGCGAGAACGGCGTGCTGCTGCACATCCACCGCGCGATGCACGCGGTGATCGACCGCGACCGGCACCACGGCATCCACTTCCGCGTGCTCACCAAGGCGCTGCGGCTCTCGGGGGGCGATCACCTGCACACCGGCACGGTGGTGGGCAAGCTCGAGGGCGACCGCCAGGCGACACTCGGCTGGATCGACCTGCTGCGGGAGAAGCACGTCAAGGAGGACCGCTCGCGCGGCATCTTCTTCGACCAGGACTGGGGCGCGATGCCCGGCGCGTTCGCGGTCGCATCGGGCGGCATCCACGTCTGGCACATGCCGGCGCTGCTCGCGATCTTCGGCGACGACGCCGTGTTCCAGTTCGGCGGCGGCACGCTCGGCCACCCCCAGGGCAACGCCGCGGGGGCGAGCGCCAACCGCGTCGCGCTCGAAGCCTGCGTGCAGGCGAGGAACGAAGGACGGAGCCTGGAGCGCGAAGGCAAGGAAATTCTCACCGCGGCCGCGCGGCACTCGCCCGAGCTCAAGGCCGCCATGGAAACGTGGAAGGAGATCCGGTTCGAGTTCGACGTGGTCGACAAGCTGGACGCGGTGAGCGCATGAAGACCGGAACCTTCTCCTACCTCCCGCCGCTCGGCGCGGCGCAGGTGCGCAAGCAGGTCGAATACATCGTCGCGCGCGGCTGGAACGCCGCGATCGAGCATACCGACCCGCAGCGCATGACCGGCTCCTACTGGACGATGTGGAAGCTGCCGATGTTCGGCGAGACCGACGTCGAGCGCATCCTCGCCGAGGCCGAGGCCTGCCGCAGCGCAAACCCCGGGCACCACGTGCGCGTGATCGGCTACGACAACCTGCGCCAGACGCTCGGTGCGGCGTTCGTGGTGCACCATGCTTGAAGCGCTCGTCTTCGATCTGGACGGCACGCTCGCCGACACCGAGGAGACGCACCGCCAGGCGTTCAACGCGGCGTTCATCGAGCTCGGGCTGTGGTGGGACTGGAGCCCGCAGCTCTACGGAAGGCTGCTCGCGGTCTCGGGCGGCAAGGAGCGGCTGCGCCATTACATCGATCAGCTGCGCCTGAAGCCGGCCGAGCGCGAGCGGCTGCTCGCCATCGTGCCCGCGCTGCACGACACCAAGACCCGGATCTACACCGAGCTGCTGGTGCGCGGCCAGCGCCCCTTGCGTCCCGGCGTGCTGCCGCTGCTCTCGGCCGCGAAGCGCGCGGGCCTGAAGCTCGCGATCGCCTCCACCACCACCTCGGCGAACGTGGATGCGCTGCTCGCGGCCAATCTCGGCGCCGCGCGCGGCATCGCCTTCGACGTCATCGCCTGCGGCGACCAGGTGCGGGCGAAGAAGCCCGCGCCCGACATCTACCGCCTCGCGCTCGCGAGCCTGAGGCTCCCCGCCGAGGCCTGCGTCGCCTTCGAGGATTCGCTGAACGGCCTCGCCGCGGCGAAGGCGGCCGGCCTCGCGACCGTGGTGACGCCCTCGCGCTGGACCGTGGGGGAGGACTTCGCCTCGGCCGACCTGGTGCTGCACTCGCTCGAGGGACTGGAGCTCGCGCGCCTGGAGCGCCTGCTGGGAGAAGCGCATGCCTCGGCTTGAGACGACCCTCACCGAGTTCATCATCGGCGAGCAGCGCCGCTTCCCGCACGCGACCGGCGGCTTCACCGCGCTGGTGAACGACATCCGCCTGGCGTGCAAGCGCATCGCTTACCTGGTCGGCAAGGGGGCGCTCGCCGGCCTGCGCGGCGCCGCCGGCTCGGTGAACGTGCAGGGCGAGCAGCAGCAGAAGCTCGACGTGGTGGCGAACGACATCTTCCTGCGCACCGCCGAATGGGGCGGCACGCTCGCCGGCATGGTGTCGGAGGAGCTGGAGCAGCCCTACCGCATCCCGGCGGAGCACCCGAGAGGGCGCTACCTCCTCGCTTTCGACCCGCTCGACGGCTCCTCCAACCTCGACGTCAACGTCTCGGTGGGATCGATCTTTTCCGTGCTGCGCGCCCCCGAGGGCGTCGCCGACCCGGCGGAGCGCGATTTCCTGCAGCCGGGCGCGCAGCAGGTCTGCGCCGGCTACGCGATCTACGGCCCGACCACCATGCTGGTGCTCACCTTCGGCCACGGCGCGCACGGCTTCACGCTCGATCGCGAGATCGGCGAGTTCATCTACACGCACCCGGACCTGCGCATCCCCGAGGAGACGAGCGAGTTCGCGATCAACAGCTCCAACAGCCGCTTCTGGGAGCCGGCGGTGAAGCGCTACGTCGACGAATGCCTGGCGGGCAAGGCCGGGCCGCGCGGCAAGGACTTCAACATGCGCTGGATCGCCTCGCTCGTGGCCGAAGCGCACCGCATCCTGATGCGCGGCGGCGTGTTCCTCTACCCGCGCGACGCGCGCGAGCAGAGCCGCTCCGGGCGGCTGCGGCTGCTGTACGAGGCGAACCCGATCGGCATGGTGATCGAGCAGGCGGGCGGGCGCGCGAGCACCGGCTACGGGCCGGTGCTCGAGGTCGCGCCCGCGGCGCTGCACCAGAGGACCGGCTTCGTGTTCGGCGCGCGCCGCGAGGTCGAGAGGATCGAGCAGTACCACCGCGAGCACAACGAGCGGCCGTACGACGCGCCGCTGTTCGGCACGCGCGGGCTGTTCCGCGCCGCCAACGGCGGCTGAACGGGGGCGCGCGCCATGTCCGCGAAGCATCCGATCATCGCGATCACCGGCTCCTCGGGGGCGGGCACGACCTCGGTGATGCGCACCTTCGACGCGATCTTCCGCCGCGAGGGCGTGAAGGCCGCGTTCGTCGAGGGCGACGCGTTCCACCGCCACGACCGCGCCGAGATGAAGGCGCGCATGGCCGAGGAGCTCGCGCGCGGCAACCAGCACTTCAGCCATTTCGGCCCCGAGAACAACCTGTTCGAGGAGCTCGAGGCGCTGTTCTGCAGCTACGCGGCAAGCGGCGCCGGACGCACGCGCAGGTACCTGCACGACGAGGCCGAAGCCGCGCCCTACGGGCAGCAGCCGGGGACCTTCACCGCCTGGGAGGAGCTGCCGGCCGGCACCGACGTGCTGTTCTACGAGGGGCTGCACGGCGCGGTGGTCACCGACAAGGTGAACGTCGCGCAGCATGTCGACCTGCTGATCGGCGTGGTGCCGGTGATCAACCTGGAATGGATCCAGAAGCTGCACCGCGACCGCGCGGCGCGCGGCTACTCGACCGACGCGGTGACCGGAACGATCCTGCGGCGCATGCCCGACTACATCAACTACATCGTGCCGCAGTTCGCGCGCACGCACATCAACTTCCAGCGCGTGCCGGTGGTGGACACCTCCAATCCGTTCATCGCTCGCCACATCCCGAGCGCCGACGAGAGCTTCCTCGTCATCCGCTTCGCCGACCCGCGCGGCATCGATTTCCCGTACCTGCTGACGATGCTGCACGACTCGTTCATGTCGCGCCCGAACACCATCGTCGCGCCGGGCGGCAAGATGGACCTCGCGATGCAGCTCATCTTCACGCCGATGATCTGGCGGCTGATGGAGCGCAGGAAGCTCGCGCTGGAAAAAGGATAGGAGGCGATTCCCGAATGGCGCTCGTTTCGCTGCGGCAGCTGCTGGACCACGCCGCCGGGCACGGCTACGGCGTGCCGGCGTTCAACATCAACAACCTGGAGCAGATCCAGGCGATCATGCAGGCCGCCGAGGAGACGCAGAGCCCGGTGATCCTGCAGGCCTCCGCCGGCGCGCGCAAGTATGCGGGCGAGGCCTTCCTGCGCCGCATGGTCGAGGCCGCGGTCGAGGCCTACCCCGCGATCCCGGTGGTGCTGCACCAGGACCACGGCGCGAGCCCCGCGGTGTGCCAGAGCGCGATCCGCTCGGGGTTCACCAGCGTCATGATGGACGGCTCGCTCCTGGAAGACATGAAGACGCCCTCCACCTACGAGTACAACGCGGAGGTCACGCGCAAGGTCTGCGAGATGGCGCACGCGGTCGGCGTCTCGGTCGAGGGCGAGCTGGGGTGCCTCGGATCGCTCGAAACCGGCACCGCGGGCAAGGAGGACGGCGTGGGCGCCGAAGGGGCGCTTTCGCGCGAGCAGCTGCTCACCGACCCGGAGCAGGCCGCCGACTTCGTGCGCCGCACCGGCGTGGACGCGCTCGCGGTGGCGATCGGCACCTCGCACGGCGCCTACAAGTTCACGAAGCAGCCCACGGGCAAGGTGCTCGCGATCGAGCGCATCCGCGCGATCCACGAGAAGATCCCGGACACCCACCTCGTGATGCACGGCTCCTCCTCGGTGCCGCAGGAGTGGCTCGCCGTGATCCGCGAGCACGGCGGGCGCATCAAGGAAACCTACGGCGTGCCGGTCGAGGCGATCCGCGAGGGCATCCGCCACGGCGTGCGCAAGATCAACATCGACACCGATATCCGGCTGGCGATGACCGGCGCGATGCGCCGCGCGATGGCGAAGGATCCTGCGGAGTTCGACCCGCGCAAGTTCCTCAAGGAGGCGATGCTCGCGGCGCGCGCGCTGTGCAGGGAGCGCTTCGAGGCCTTCGGCTGCGCGGGACAGGCCGCGCGCATCCGGCCCGAGCCGCTCGAGCGCATGGCGCTGCGCTATTCGACGCCAAGGTCGCGCGCGGCGTGATTTTCCAGGATAATTTTTCTCCCGCCATGAACGATCTCGCCACGGCGCCCTTGAATCGCACCGCAACCAGGCCCGAGGCCGAGATGGCGAACGCGCTGCGCGCGCTCGCGATGGACGCAGTCGAGGCCGCCAAGTCCGGGCATCCGGGCATGCCGATGGGCATGGCCGAGATCGCGGTCGCGCTCTGGGGCCGGCACCTGCGCCACAACCCGGCGAACCCCGCGTGGGCGAACCGCGACCGCTTCGTGCTCTCCAACGGCCACGGCTCGATGCTGCTGTATTCGCTCCTGCACCTCACGGGCTACGACCTGCCGATCGGGGAGCTGAAGCGCTTCCGCCAGCTCGGCTCGAAGACCCCGGGCCACCCCGAGCGCGGCTGCGCGCCGGGCGTGGAGACCACCACCGGGCCGCTCGGGCAGGGCGTCTCGAACGCGATCGGCATGGCGCTCGCCGAGCGGCTGCTCGCCGCGCACTTCAACCGCCCGGGCTTCGAGATCGTGGACCACCACACCTTCGTCTTCATGGGCGACGGCTGCATGATGGAAGGCGTCTCGCACGAGGCCTGCTCGCTCGCGGGGACGCTGGCCCTGGGCAAGCTCATCGCGCTCTACGACGACAACGGCATCTCGATCGACTCGGAAAAGGCGCACATCGCCAACTGGTACACCGACGACGTGCCCAGGCGCTTCGCCGGCTACGGCTGGCAGGTGATCGCGAACGTCGACGGCCACGACGTGCAGGCGGTGGACCGCGCGATCCGCAAGGCGAAGCGCGAGAAGTCGCGCCCTACGCTCATCTGCTGCAAGACGGTGATCGCGAAGGGCGCCCCCAACAAGGCGAACACCGGCGCGGCGCACGGCGCGCCGCTCGGCGCGGCCGAGGTCGCCGCGACACGCGCCGCGATCGGCTGGCCGCATGCGCCGTTCGTGGTTCCTCCGCACCTGTATGCCGCGTGGGACGCGCGCAAGGCGGGCAAGCGCGCCGAGCGCAAGTGGGCGAAGCTGTTCGCGGCCTACGAGGAAGCGCATCCCGAGCTCGCCGCGGATTTCGTCCGCCGGATGAAAGGGGAATTGAGGGAGGATTTCGGCGAACGCTTGAAGCTGCTTTTGCAGGAAATAAACCAAAAAGCAGAAACCATAGCGACCCGCAAGGCGTCGCAGAACGTGCTCGAGGCGCTCAAGCCCGCGCTGCCCGAGCTGCTCGGTGGCTCGGCCGACCTCACCGGCTCGAACCTGACGATGGTCAAGGCCTCCAGGGCGATCGGGCGCGAGGGCGAGGGCAACTACCTGTTCTACGGGGTGCGCGAGTTCGGCATGTGCGCGATCATGAACGGCATCGCGCTGCACGGCGGCTTCATCCCCTACGGCGGCACCTTCCTCGTGTTCTCGGATTACGCGCGCAACGCGATCCGCATGGCGGCGCTGATGGGCGTGCGCGTGATCTACGTCTTCACCCACGACTCGATCGGCCTCGGCGAGGACGGGCCCACGCACCAGCCGATCGAGCATGCCGCGAGCCTGCGGCTCATCCCCAACCTCGACGTCTGGCGCCCCTCCGACACGGTCGAAGCCGCGATCGCCTGGGCTTCGGGCATCGAGCGCACGAGCGGCCCCACGGCGCTGCTGCTGTTGCGGCAGAACCTGCCGTGTCATGCGCG
>JBFLYF010000009.1:0-21664 GCA_040756795.1 Pseudomonadota bacterium | reverse complement strand
CACCGTGCGCACCTGCGGGATCGCGACGGTGCCGCCGGGGTCCGACATGCCCTGCCGGCGATCGAGCTCCTGCAGCATCCGGTTGATGATGCTCATGGCCCAGCCGCGGCTCAGTCAGCCACGCGGTTGAAGCGGAAGCTTGGCCACCAGAATCGCCGGAGCGGCGCGGCGGCCGGAGTGTCCTGAACGGCAGTCCTGAGGTGGCGCCGCTCGACGCGCCTGCCGCCTTCGCCGAAGACGAGCAGCAGCGCCTTGTGAGCGAGGATGTTGACCAGGCGCGGCACGCCGCGGCTGGCGCGATGCAGCGCCGCGACGGCGCGCTCGCTGAACAGCGCCTCGCGGCTGTAGCCCGCCACCGCGAGGCGATGCGCGACGTAGGCGCCGACCTCGCCTTCGCCGAGGCCGCCGAGCTTGTGGTGAAAGGTGATGCGCTGCAGGAGCTGCCGGATCGACCGGTCCTCGAGCTTCCGGTCGAGCTCGGGCTGGCCGAACATGACCACGTGAAGGAGCTTGCGCTTCTCGGTCTCGAGGTTGGTGAGCAGGCGCACCGCCTCGAGCGTCTCGAGCGGCATTGCCTGGCACTCGTCCATGCAGAGCACGACGCGCTTGCGCAGGCGCGCGAGATCCAGCAGGCACTTGGTCACGCTCTTCACCAGCCGGTGCTGGTCTGCGCCGGGATCGACGGGCACGCCGAGCTCTTCGGTGAGGGCGAGCAGCAGGCCGCGCGGATCGAGCGTCGGGTTCGGCAGATAGGCGCTCACCCACCCCGCGTCCAGCGTGGCGAGAAACTTGCGGCACAGCAGCGTCTTGCCGGTGCCGACCTCGCCCGTGATTTTGATGAAGCCTTCGCCGTTCGACATCGCGACCAGCAGGGTGTTGAGCGCCTGCTGGATGCCGCGGCAGGCGTAGAAGAAGCTGGTGTCGGGCGTGATGCCGAACGGCGGCTCGCGCAGGCCGAAGTAGCTGACGTAGTTCATCGCGGGCCCGCCCCCGGCTGCGCCGGCGCGCCGAGCGACTCGAAGCGCCCGCGCGTCTGCGCGATGTCGTCCTCCCACTGGCGGTCGCCCTGGATGATGGTGGGCTTGAGCAGGATCACCATCTCCTTCTTCACGACCTGGGTGCTGGCATTGCGGAAGAAATTGCCCACCGCGTTGTCGCCCGTGCCCGGCAGGCCGCCGCGGCTGTCGCGCAGGTCGAGCTTCATCAGGCCGCCGAGCGCGACGATGTTGCCGTCGCTGACGCGCACGATGGTGTCGGTCTCGCTGATGTTGCTGCGCGCGAGCGGCAGCCGCAGGCTCCCGGCCACCCCGAGGTTGATGTCCTTGTTGTCGGTGCTCACCTGGCTCACCGAGGGGTGGATGTGCAGGATGATCTGGTTGTTCTCGTCGATCTGCGGCGTCACGTCGAGCACGATGCCGGAGAAGAACGGCTGCACCGTCACGGTCGGCACCGGCGTGCCGGTGGTCGTCCCGGTCGCGGTGGCGACCGTGGTGGCCGACTGGATGTTGGTGACGAAGAACTCGTCGGTCCCGACCTTCAGCACCGCCTTCTGGTTGTTGATCGTGGCGACGCGAGGGCTGGAGAGCACCTGCACCTTGCCCTGCGACTCGAGGAACTGCAGCAGCGCCGAGAAATTCTGGATCTGCAGCGCGAGGCCGAACAACGCCGCGCCGGGGTTGCCGGAGAGCAGCGCCGCCGTCGTCGTCCCCGCGCCCGCGACCCCGGCCTGCGGGGTCGAGATCGAGCTTCCGGGGACCACGGTCAGCCCGCGGCTGCTCAGCGACTGGCTGTTGCCGAGGGAGGTCTCGCTGCCGACCTGGCCGGTGCCGACGTTCTTGTGCAGCAGCGCCCAGTTGATGCCCGACTGGTAGCCGTCGCTCAGCTCGACGTCGATGATCTTCGCCTCCAGCATCACCTGGCGCTCGACCGAGAGGCGCGTGGCGCGCAGGAAATTCTCGACGCTGCGCAGCTCCGCGGGCAGCGCGCGCACCACCACCACGCCCGACTGCGGCGAGACCACCACGCTGCGGCCTTCGCCCGCGCCGATGATCGCGGTGAGCGAGTTGCGCAGCTCGGTCCAGAAATCGTTCTGGATCCGCGTCGTGACGCGGCTGCTTTCCAGCCCGCGCGTGGCGCCGCCCGGCGGCACGGCGCCGCCCGGCGTGCCCACCGGCGCGGCCGCCCCGCCGGCGCCGCCGGCGCCCGAGTCGGTGACCGAGCCCGATTGCACCCGAATGTCGGACAGGCCCACGCGCGCGCCGAGCAGGTAGTTGACCTGGAAGATACGCGTCTGCATTCCGGCCGGCAGGATCAGGATGCGCGTGCCCTCGACCTTGTAGTCGTAGCCGTAGAGGTCGCGGATCGAGTCGAGCGCCTCCTGCAGCGTGACGTCCTTCAGGTTCACCGAGATCGACCCGGTCACCGAGGGGTGCACCAGCATGCTGTAGCGCGTGCCCGAAACGATCGACATGAACACCTGCGAGGCGGGCGCGTTGCTCACCGACAGGTCGAAGCGCGGGTCGATCGGCTGGCCGCGCGCCGCGGGCATCTCCATGCGCAGCGGCGGCAGCAGCGCCTGCTCGACCGCCTCGGGCCTGGGCTGCGCCTTGCGCTCGCCCGCCTTCGGCACCTCGCCGAGGACGTCGGGGTCCACGCCGGGCTTCATCGGCTGCGGCGCTGCGCAGCCGGCGAGCACGGCGACCAGCAGCATCGCGGTTTTCACTTTCATTTCGCCCTCCCTTGCCGGGACGATCTCCTGGCGGCTTGCTTGTCCACGCCCGGGAACAGCTTCAGCACCTCGGTCTCGCCGTCCTTGCGCAGCACGACCTCCGTCTCGGTGATCTTCACCACCTTCGCCTCGCCCACCGTGTCGCCGAGCGACACCATCGCGCCGTTGATGATCGCCAGGCGCCGCCGCGGCGAGATCAGCACGCTCTGCAGCTGCGTGCCGCCGGCCTCCTGCGGCGCATCGCCGGGCGCGATCGCCTGCGGCGGGCGGGTCGGGTCGGTGAGCGCCTGCGCCCGCGCGCTCGCCATCGCCAGCGTCGCCGCCGCTGCCGCCATCCACACCATGGTTCGCGTCGTCATACCACCATCCACGCGATGTCGAGGCTCAGCGTGTACACCGACAGCTTCAGCGTCACCTGCGGGTACGCGGCGACGCTGAGATCGAGCTTGCCCCAGTACATCTGGCTCGGCAGATTCTCGAGGTCCTTCAGGTACGCGAGCAGATCGAGGTAGGTCCCCGACACGGTGAGCTCCACGCCGTGCCGGTAGATCCGGCCCGCGCCCGCCGCGGGCGCCTTCGGCTTGGCCGGCGGCTTGCCGGCGGGCGGCTTCTCGGCGCCCGCCTCGCCGCCGCCGAGCGCCGTGGCCGGCAGCGTGCGCATGTCGACCAGCTGCAGCTTGCGGTTGCGCGAGAGCATCTCCTCCAGCACCGCGCCGATCCGGTCCGGCGCGACGAACTTGCGCTGCTCCTCGGCGAGCCTGGCTTCGAGCTCGGCGATGCGCTTCTTCATCTCCTCGAGCCGGCGCTGCTCGGCCTGGTCCGGGCCCGCGGCGCGGGCGCGCGCCAGGTTCTCGAGCTGCCCCTGCAGCGCCTTGACCTCGGTCTGGCGCTGCGCCGCCTCGCGCGAGAAGCGCCGCTGCTTGGCGAGCTGCGGATCGATCAGCAGCGTGTTGGCGAGCGCGATCAGCACCACCGCCGCGGCGGCGAAGACCATCACCCGCTCGCGCAGCGAGGCGGCGTCGATTCTCTCGGCGTAGCGCTGCCAGAGGCGCTTCACGGCGTCTCCTTCGCGCCGCCGCCGTCCTGGCGCAGGGCGATGAGGCTGAACTCCACGTAGCGCGAAGGCGCAGCGGGCGGCTTCGCGCCCGCGGCCCCGGGGTTCGCCCCCGGCGCGGCGGTGGCCGGCTCGCGCTCCTCCTTCGCGGTGAGGCGCAGCTCCGAGACCCGGCGCCCGCGCATCACTTCCTCGCGGTTCAGCGCCCGCAGGTAGGCGGGAACCAGGTCCGCCTGCAGCACGCGCCCCGAGAGCACCAGCGTGACCTCGTCGCCGCTGACCGAAAAAGCCGTCAGCCACACGCCGCCGAGCGGCTGGCGCGCGAACGCCGTCAGGTAGCGCGCGAAGCCGGTGGTGTTGCCGAGCCCGCCGGCGTGCAGCGCGGCGAGCAGTTCCTCGCGCTGCTTCAGGCGCGTGGCCATGCGGCCGAGCTCTTCCTGCAGCGCGCGGCTGCGGCCCTGCGGCGAGAATTCACGCGTCAGGCTGGCGACCTGCGCGCTCATCGCGGCGAGCTGGCGCGTCGCGTCGGCGGCCTCACGCGCCCTCGCCTGGGAACCGTAGAGCGCATAGCCGTAGAACGCGAGCACGCCGCCGAGCAGCAGGCCGAGCGCCTGCAGCATGGTCACCGCGGAAAAATGCTTCTTCTGCCTGAGGAAGACCGGGTTGAAGAGGTTGATCTGCTGGGCCACGGCTCTAGAGCACCTTCGCCTCGTGGCGCAGCGACGCGCCGATGAGATGGAACAGCTGCCATTGCGTCGCGGCGTCGGGGTCTCCCCGGCCGTTGAAGCGAATGTGCCCGGCCAGCTCGACGCGCTCGACCGGGATATCGAGGTTCGCCTTGAGGTGGTCGTGCAGCCCGGTCTCCTCGGGCTCGGGGCCGAGCACGAGCTTCGTCACCGTGACGTAGTGGAACTGGCGCTCGAAATGGTCGAGTGTGCGCTGCAGCTCGAGCACGATGCGGCCGAACAGGTCGGCGCGCGTATCGGCGGGCCGTCCCTGGATCTGCGCCAGGCCGATGTCGATTCGCCGCGCGAGATACAGCTCGGAGCGGCAGGTGATCGTGAGCAGGCCCGCCTCGCGGCCGAAGTAGAGCAGCGCCGCGCCGCGCCCCTCGGTCTCGTGCAGCGCGGAGATGTTGCGCTGCGCGGTCTCGGGGATGTCGATCACGCTGAGCGGGATGCGCGCCTCCTCGAAGGTCCTGATGCGCTGCTGGATGACCTCGTTCTTCGCCGCAACCGCGTACATCGAGTGGCTGCGCCCGGCGAGATCCGATTCGGGCGGAATGTCGAGCACGTCCATCGTCGCGTCGTCGACGTGGTAGTCGAGCATGTCCTTGATGCGCCAGCGGATCGCGCTCTTCAGCTCGGCCTGCGGCACGGCGGGCGCTTCCACCATCAGCAGCTGGTACTCGCCCGGCTGCAGCAACGTCGCGCACGCGTAGCGGTCGAAGTGCAGCTCCCTTGCGAGCTTCTCGAGCGCGTTCGGCTTCGCCTCCAGTTCCGCAGTGCCGAAACGCGTGATCGCGGACTTGCCCGAAGCGGCAAAGCTGCCGTGAACGAAGCTCAACTCGTGCTCGCGCGGCGCGACCACCAGCCAGCCCGGCTCCCTCTTCGATCCCCCCAGCCATTTCATCGGCTTCACCGGATAGATTGACCCTACTTTAAGTTATATTACTAACGCTTTGTTGTCAATGGACTTTTGGACTGAAGGAACCTACCCCTCACCCTTCCAGGATTTATCCGTTTTTCCGATGCTGCCGGAGCATACCCGACTCGCGCGCCGCACGTGGCCGAAGGGATGGAAGCGCGGGCCTAGTCGGTGATGGCCAGGCTGACTTCGCGGTCGACGTACGTGGAGGACGCAGTGGTGTTCGGGCAGACCGGGCCGGCGGCCGGCTCGTTGCAGGCGTTGGAGACGATGCTGTAGGTGCGCACCGCAGCGGCCCCCTCGGTGTAGGTGGCGCTGGAGCAGCTCACGGTGACGGTGAATCCGGAGAGGTTCCCCCCCGGGACGAGCGTCTTCGTGGTCGAGCCGGCCTCGCAGTCGGTCTTGAGCGTCCCCGCGCCGCCCGAGGTCCGCAGCAGCAGATAGACGGCCCAATCGGCGCCGGCGCGCGCCGCCTGGTAGGCGCGCACCGACTGGAGATCCGCAGCCGACGCGGCCTGCTGGGTGCTCGACACCGTGGCGAGGTAGGCCACCAGGCCCGCGAGCACGACGAGCAGGAACACGCCCGCGATGACGAGGAACCCGGCCTGCCTGCGGCGCGTCGCGCGGAGCGTCATGGCACGTTGCTGACGTGAACCGCGTGGTACAGGCTCACGCTCTCGCTATCCCCCTGCGAGCTCTGGATCGAGAGCGTGAGCGCGAGCGTCGCGAGGCCCGCCCCCGCGGAAACATTGGCGTCGTAGGTGAAGCTGCAGCCGCTCACGTTGGTCGCGATCAGCGCGCTCGAGCCGCCGGTGAAGCTCGTCGTGGGCTGCGACGCCTCGATGGCATAGCCCCAGCGGCGCGTCAGCGTGCCCGCCGACGGATCGCAGATGTAGCTCACCGGCCCCTCTACGATGAAGAAGCGGTGGCCCGGGGACTCGTAGGTGAAGGTGTTGCTCGCGAACTCGATCCGGTCCTCCCCCGCGAAGGCCGTCGCGGCCGAAAGCTTGCTCTTGTTGCCGCCGGTGGCGCTGAACTCGTACGCGTCCGCGCTCGCCGTTCCGGGCTGCAGGTTGAACACCACCAGGAAGTCTCCGTCGTTCGGGCCGGCGCCGATGGTGACCTGGCCGATGTTGGGAATGTTGCCGAGCGTCTTGAAGCAGGTGTCGGCGGCGGCGAAGTTCAGCACGTCCTCGGCATAGCCCCCCGTGCAGGTGTTGGTCGCGGCGCTGTCGGTGTCGTAGCGATAGCGTCCGCCGGTGCGCACCAGCAGCAGCTCGAGATACGAGACGCCGCTCGCCGTGGTCACGCGCACGCTGTTCGGCAATCCCAGGCGCAGGTCGCGTCCGATCCTGCGCAGCGCGGTGTCCGCGGTGTCGGAGAGCGCCGCGCGGCGGCTCGAGTCGATGTAGGAGCGCACCGGCCAGACGAACTGCACCATGAGCGCCCCGATGATGCCGACCAGCGCGATCGTGATCGCCAGCTCGATCAGCGTCACGCCCGCGGAGCGGCGAGGGGAGCGGCGGTGGCGCGGCGACGTCATGGCAGGCTGTTGGGCGCGTAGCGCGTGCGATAGCCGTCGAGCTGAATCGGGTTCTGCCCCGAATGGGTGACGGTGATGCTGATCAGCAGCGCGTCCGCGGCGGCGATCGCGTTCACCCCCGAGCCGAGGCCGGCCAGCGTGATCGTGACCGAGGCCGAATAGCCGCCCAGCCCCGTGATCGTGTTGTTGCCGATGTCCTGGATGCCGGGCCCCATCGAGAACCCGTGGTAGTCGCTGACGTTGTCGAACTGCGGCGTCGTGTAGCGCGTCTCGCCGCCCTCGGCCCCCAGGCCTTCGACCGTCGCGCAATCCCCGGTGCCGGTCGCGGTCGGCGCAGCCGGGTCGTCCGGATCGCAGAAGGTGAAGGGCATCAACTGGATCTCCTCCATCAGCGACTCGGCGATCGCCAGCATCTGCTTGCGCACCTGCGGGTCGGCGCTCGCGGCGGTCATGGTGTTGAACGCGGCGAACACCCCGGCCATCGCCACGCCGACGATGACGATGAACACCACCAGCTCGACCAGCGTGACGCCGCGCGCGGCGCTACGGGACATAGCGCACATAGCCGGTCTCGCTCTCGATGATGACGTTCTTGGTGCCGTCGCCGGTGACGGTGATCGTGCCCCCGGCGCTCGGCTTGCCGAGCGCATTGAAGGTGAAGCTCGCGCCGCCGAGGGTCACGCCGCTCGACCCTACCGTGAAGGCATCGGTCCCGGGGGGCTTGCGCACCGCGCCGCCGCTGCACGCGGTGTCCGTGTAGCAGAGCTGCAGGTTCGACGGCGTCACCACCACGGCCACGGTGCGGTGCTGGCTGATCGCGAGCTTCTGCGCGTAGCGCACCGCCGCCGCGACTTCGTTCGCGGTTCCCTCGGTAGTGAAGCTCGCGGTGTTGATGCGCGAGGCGGCGAACGCCGCGAGCACGGCGACGATCACGATGACCATCGCCAGCTCCATGATCGTGAACCCTGCGGCCGCTGGCCGGAACTCGCCCCGGATCACTTGATCTCCTCCGCCAGCGTGCGCACGAGCGGGTGGTCGGGCTGGCGCGCGCGCAGGGCGCGCTCGATGCGCCGTGCCTCTTCCTTGCGGCCGGCGAACGCGAGCGCCCGCGCGAGCTCGGACTGGCCGGCGACGGAGGTCGGCGCCCGGGCCACCGCGCTCTCCACCCAGGCCAGGATCTCCCGGGGCGCGGCGGCGTCGGCGAGTGCATCGGCATGCAAGCGATGCATGCGCGCGCGGTCGAGCGTGATCGTGAAGCTGTGGGGCGGATTGGCGCGGATGCCTTCCGCCAGGAGCCTGTCGGCCCTTGCCCACTGGCTCCGATCGCCCGATTCCGAGGCGAGTTGCCGCCAGATGACCGCTTCCGCCCAGTAGTGCACGGGATTGCGGGGCTCGAGCCGCCGGGCGACCGACTGCCAGTACAGACCGGCCTCGACGTCGCCCCGCGACATGACCGCTACGGCGTGCCGTGTCGCCATCTGTGCCAGCATGGGCTGCGCAAGCAGCACGAGAGCCGCGAGCGCAAGCGCGGCGCGCACGGGCGTACCTGCCCATGCGCTTGCCTCGGGTCGGCCCATCCGGAGTGCCTCGCCGCGGCCCCGGGCCTGCGCCAGCGCCCCCAGCATTGCTCCGGCGACGAAGAGTACGAAAGGCACATAGAACGGAAAATCCACGAAGGCATGCGCGAAGCAGGACGCAAGCGCCGCGCCGCAGGCGAGCGGCAGCGGATCGCCGGGATCGCCGCGCCAGGCGCCGCGCGCCGTGAACAGCGCGGCGGCCGCAAGCCCGAGCAGAAGCAGCAGGCCCGGCAATCCGAACTCCAGCCAGATCTGAAGATAGTCGTTGTGCGCGAAGAGGAACGTGCTCTCGCCGAATACCGCGGGCCTGAGCGGCTCGAACAGCGGCCAGAACATGTTGGCGCCGGCGCCGAGCCATGGCCGCTCGAGGATCAGCTGCAGCGTGGCTGCGTAGATTTCGCCGCGATCCCAGAAGGTCCGCCCCACCCATGCATCGATCGAAGGCACCTCGACCGCGTCGCCGTGAACCCACGGAACCGTAACCCGGCCCAGGGCGACCACTCCCACCCATACCGCGGCGCCGCCCGCGAGCAGCCGTGCCGCGGGCTTCGCGGCGGCGCGCAGCCTGTCCCTGCCGAGGCAAGGCGCGACGAAGGCGAGGCCCGCGAACATCGCCAGCATCCCGCCGCGGCTCTGGGACGCGACCAGGCCGGCGAACAGCCACAACGCCAGCGCAAAGACCTTGGTCGACCGGTCCCCGCTCAGATAGACCGCGGCGAGCGGCAGCAGGAAGAGGTTGATCGCGGTGGCAAAAGTGTTCGGCGTGATGAAAGTTCCCGCGGCTCGCAGCGGATTGCGATCGAGGTGCCAGTACCCGGCGAAATGCTGCAGCAAGCCCAGCAGCACGAGCGCCGCCATCACCGCGGTTCCGGCCCGGAACAACCGTACCGTGGCCTCGCGTCCGAGCGATGCGAACGCCGCGAACGCCGCGAACAGAATCACGGGACGGTACAGGCTCTCGGCCGAGTACGCCGGGGTCACGAATAGCGCGTTGACGAGGAGCCAGCCGCAGTAGAACGCCAGGATGACCGTCACCGTCCCCGTGGGCAGCGCGCGCCAGGGCGCGCAGGCGGCCACGAGCAGGGCGATGGCACCCCACCGGTAAGCATCGCCTGCGAGCAGCGATGCCGCGAGCAGCAGCAGCGCCGCCGCGAAAATCAAAAGGGAGGGCCAGCCGGCCCTCCCTTCGGGTCCTGCCAAATCAGCGCCCGCTGCGGCTCAACCGCTGCAATACTCGCTGATGTCGAAGGTGGCAAGCGACCCGCCACCGGTATGCGACAGCGCGACCGCCGAGCAAGTGCTGCCCGTCGTCTGGATCGCCGAGTCGAGCGTGGTCTGCGACAGGATCGACGCGAGCGACTGCTTGGAGCCCTGGTTCTTCGCGAAGCTGATGACGGCGGCCGACTGGATCGCCGCCTTCGCGCCGTTCAGAACCGCCGTCCGGGCGTCTCCGGAGAGGTCCTGGAACTTCGGAAACGCCACCGCGGCGAGAATGCCGAGGATCACGATGACGACCACCAGCTCGATGATGGTAAAGCCCTGCTGCTTCCTGACCATTTTTCTGGTCTCCTTGAGTGTGCTTCCTTGACCGGCCGCAGCCGCTCGCAAAAGCGTGGTTGGACTTCCTGCTCCCCCGGCCCGCCGCAGCGGTCCGTCAAACTCCGCGCAGTCTAGCACCGCCCCTTCTGTCCAATCCTAATGGTCTTGATCAAGCGGTCTCGAATTTCTCACCTATTTGACTGTTTCTTAAGGATATCGCAACTGCACCATAAGTCAGCAGCCACTTACGTCCACCACATATTGCGGGGCGGTGTTCACGGCCACGGCCTCGGTATAGGTGACGCGGCAGTTGGGCGCCGTGCCGCCGCTGATGTCGATGAAGACGGAGTTCCCCGCGACGCTGAGGCTCACCGCATCCGCCGTAGGAGTGATCTGCGCGGCGAGCACGATGCCGCCCGGCGTCGTCGTCGCGATGTTGGCCGCGGGGTAGCCGTTCACCATGTTGATGATCGCGCCTTCCATGGCGACCGAACCGCCGGTCGGCGTGCACGAGCCCCCGACGTTTGCAAGGCAGCCAGCGTGCGCCAGCACCGCCGCTGAGCGCACCGCGCCAAAAAAAGCCTGCGCCTTGGCGGCGCGTGCCTGCGTCTGCATCGCGATGAAGCGCGGCAGCGCGGCGGCGGCGAGAATGCCGACGATCGCGATCACGACCACCAGCTCGATCAGGGTGAATCCCCTGCTGCTAAGCCTTTCCATCGACGCCGACTCCTGTCAGAACCACTGGTACGGACGGACCAGTTGCAAGCGCGCCCACTGCGGCGGCCCCTGCTCCTTTGTCCCCCGGACGAGCGCCACATGCCAGGAAGCGCACTTCCTGCCCTGCGTGTCGGGGGCGAAAAACCGCCCTAAATCAGCGCAGTATACGACTTCCTTCGTTTGCTTGTCGAAATACCAGTTGCCCGGCGCCACCGCCTCCGGCGCCGGGTCGCTCAGGACTCCCAGATAATTCTGCGGCTTGCGATGCAGCAGATCGAGGGGATTCTGCTGCGCGAGCGCGTCAAGTTCCGCAAAGCGGTTCTCGAGCACGAGCTCGGCCACGCGCAGGTTGACGCTGGAGCGGATGTCCATCGCCACCTGCTCCATGTTCACCTTCTCGGCCTGCTCCTGGTAGTAGGTCATGCGCTCGAGCAGCAGCGCCGCGAGGATCGCGATCAGCGCGAGCGCGACCGCGAGCTCGAACAGGCTGAAGCCGCGCGCTCGGCTCACCGCGCCCCGGCCTACTTGCCGATCGCCGCCTTGCCGAGGTCCCAGATCGGCAGGAACACGCCGAGCGCGAGCACCAGCACCAGCGCGCCCAGCCCGACGATCAGGATCGGCTCGATCTGCTGCGCGAGCGTCTTCACCTCGTATTCGACGTCGCGCTCGTAGAGGTCCGCCACCTCGCGCATCAGGCTGTCGAGCTCGCCCGTCTCGTCGCCGACCGCGACCATCTGCAGCACCACCGGGGTGAAGATGCCGGTGGCCACCGCGGTGCGCAGCACGCTCTCGCCGCGCTCCACGCCGTCGCGCATCTGCTCGACGCGCTGCCCGATGTAGTCGTTGTCCACCACCAGCGCCACCGTGGAGAGCGCCTGCACCACCGGCACGCCGCTCTGCAGCGCGAGCGAGAAGCTGCGCGCGAAGCGCGCCAGCGTCGCCTTGAGGATGATCTTGCCCGCGATCGGGATGCGCAGCTTGTGCTTGTCCCACCGGTACTTGCCGCGCCGCGTGCCGATCCAGGCGCGAAACGCGAGCCCGATCCCGACCAGCGCCGCGAGCTGGAACGGCCAGGTCTCGACCATGAAGTTGGAAAAGCCGATGAGCAGCTTCGTCAGGTAGGGCAGCTCGGCCTTGAACCCGGCGTAGACCTTTGCGAAGGCGGGGATGACGAACAGGTTGACGATGATGATCGCCGCGGCCATCGCGAGCACCACGAAGATCGGGTAGCGCACCGCGGCCTTGATCCGGTCGCGGATCTCGCGCTCGAAATCGAGGTGGTTGTAGAGGCGCAGGAACACGTCCTCGAGCTGCCCGGTGAGCTCGCCCACGCGCACCAGGCTCACGTAGAAGAACGAGAACACCTCCGGGTGCTGGCGCATCGCCGCCGAGAGCTCGCGGCCGCTGTCCAGGCTCGTGCGCAGGTCCTGGATGACGTCGGCCATGGTCGGGTTGGTGGCGGACTCCTGCAGGCCGGCGAGCGCGCGCAGGATCGGCACGCCCGCCTTGAGCAGGGTGTGCATCTGCCGGCTGAAGAGCATCAGGTCGAGCAGCGTCGCCCTGCGCCGGCCGAGCTTGCGCCACCACTGCGGCACCTCGCCGGCGAGGATGCGCTGGGTGCCGCGGATGTCGACCGGGGTGATGCCGGTGTTGAGCAGCTGGTCGGCGATGACGCCGGTATCGGCGCCTTCGAGCGTGCCGGTGATCAGCTCGCCCCGCGCATCGCGCCCCTTGAAGCTGAAATACGGCAATTATTCCTCCTGGGCGCTCGCGACCCGGATCGCCTCCTCGATCGTGGTGCGGCCCGCCATCGCCAGGGCAAAGGCGTTGCGGCCGAGGGTGCGCTCGCCCAGCTGCCGCCTGGCGACGTCGGTGAAAAGGTTGGGGTCGTTGCGGTTCGCCGCGCGCACCAGGTCGGGGGTCATCTCGAGCAATTCGTAGACTCCGGTGCGCCCCTGGAAGCCGGTGCCGTTGCAGTTGGAGCAGCCGCGGCCGCGCATGAAGCGCCCCTGCGCCGCGTCGCCCGCGCTCTCGGTGGCGAGCCAGCGCGCTTCGGTGCCGTCGGGCTTGTACGGCTCGGCGCAGCTCTCGCACACCAGCCGCAGCAGGCGCTGCGCCAGGACCGCGTGCACCGAGGTCGCAACCATGTAATGCGGCGCGCCCATGTCGATCAGGCGGATCGGCGAGCTGATCGCGTCCTTGGTGTGCAGGGTCGAGAGCACGAGGTGGCCGGTGAGCGCGGCGCGCAGGCCGATCTGCGCCGTCTCCTCGTCGCGCATCTCGCCCACCAGGATGATGTCCGGATCCTGGCGCAGCGCCGAGCGCAGCACGCGCGCGAAGCTGAGGTCGATCTTCTCGTTGATCTGCACCTGGTTGATCCCGGGCAGGCGGTACTCGACCGGGTCCTCGACGGTGATGATCTTCTTGTCGATGGTGTTGAGCTCGGCGAGCGCGGCGTAGAGCGTGGTCGTCTTGCCGCTGCCGGTGGGGCCCGTCACCAGCACCATGGCGTTGGTGCGCCGGATCACCTGCCGGAAGCGCGCCAGCATCTGCGCCGGCATGCCGACATGATCGAGGCCGAGCAGCCCCGTCTTCTGGTTGAGCAGGCGCAGCACCACCGACTCGCCGAACTGCGTCGGCATGGTCGACATGCGCACGTCGACCGGCTGGTTGCGCACGATCACCGCGAAGCGGCCGTCCTGCGGCAGGCGCTTCTCCGAGATGTCGAGCCCCGCCATGAGCTTCAGGCGGATCACCATCGCCGGACCGGCTTTCGCCTCGGTCTCGGTCTGCGGCAGCAGCACGCCGTCGATGCGGAAGCGGATCTGGACGTTGGTTTCCTGCGGCTCGATGTGCACGTCCGAGGCGTTCACCTGCACCGCGTCCTCGAACACCGACTGCAGCAGCTTCACCACCGGCGCGTCCTCGGCGCCCAGGCCCGCCCCGAGCGCGCCGAAGTCGATGTACTCGCCCATCTCGCGCTCGAGCTCCTTGGCGAGGCCCGAGATCTCCTCGGTGCGCCGGTAGACGCGGTCGATGGTCTGCATCAGCAGCCCCTCGTTCACCACCGCGGTCTGGATCTCGCGCTTGAGGATCCGCGTCAGCTCGTCGAAGGCGAACAGGTCGGTCGGGTCCGACATGCCGACCACGTACCGGCCGTCGCGCTCCTCGAGCACGATGGCGCGGAAGCGCCGCGCCTGCGCCTCGGGCAGGCGCCGCACCAGCTCCTGCGAGGTGTTGAAGAACTTGAGGTTGACGAAGGCGACGTTGAGCTGCTTGGCGATCGCCTCGCAGATCTGGTCTTCGGTGACGAAGCCGAGCTCGACCAGCACGCGCCCGAGCTTGCGGCCGCTGCGCTTCTGCTGCTCGAGCGCCGCCCGCAGGTTCTCCAGCGAGATGACTTTCTGGCCGACCAGGATGTCTCCCAGCCTGATCTTCTCGGGCCGTCCCATGGGGCGGGGATTATCCGCCTTTCCGCCCGGCATCGCTTATGATGCGCGCTGCGCGAGCCTGATCCTCACCGACTTTGACGGCGACCAAGTTCTTCGGCCAGATCCTGCAGCAGTCGATCTTCGTCTTCCTGCTGCTCGGCTCGCTCGTCGCGCTCGCCGCCGGGCTGCTGCTCATCTTCGACAGCGAGCGCGCCTTCCGCATCGCCGACCGCCTCAACCGCTGGGTCTCGACCCGGGTCGCCGTGCGCCCTCTGGAGGAGCATCACAGCGTAAGCCGGCCGCTGTACCGGATGCATCGCCTGGTCGGCGCGCTGATCTGCGCGGGGGCGCTCTACGCGCTGGTCGTGCTCGGCTCGCCCTACGGCGAGATGGCGATCGCGAAATCGCTCGCCGGCGTCGGGCCGCCGCGCTTCGTGTCGTGGCTCTCCGAGAGCCTGCGCATCACGCTGCTCGCGGGCAATCTCGCCGCCCTGGTCTTCGGCTTGTTCTTCATCATGCGGCCGAGCGCCCTGAAGGGGCTCGAAGCCTGGGCCGATCGCCGGGTCTCCGGGCGCAAGGCGACCAAGCCGCTCGAGCAGATCCACCTCCCGGCGGATCGCTTCGCGCGCGCGCATCCGCGCCTGCTGGGCGCGGTGGTGACGCTGGGCAGCCTCTACATCCTGGCGAATCTGGGATTTGTTGCGCTGCGCTAGAGAGGGTCGGCGCATCTGACGCGGTCCCACTCCGCACTGCCTTGCGGACAGTGCGGAGGGGACGAACCCCAACCGCGGAGGAGGAGGGAGGAGACCGCGGAGGGCGCGTTCGGTTGAATTCTGCCCGCAGCCCCATCCTCTGCTGCGGTGCATCAAATTTACGGCTTTGCCGAGCGATATACAATCATAGAGAAAAGTAAAACTCCTTTGCTATAATTGCAAAGGTCTATGGCCGACTCCCTGTACGAGATGTCCGTGTTCGCGAAAGTCGTGGCGAACGGCAGCCTCTCGGCCGCGGCGCGCGACCTGGGCGTCTCGACCGCGGTGGTGAGCCGCAGGCTCGCGGCGCTCGAGTCGCGCCTCGGCGTGCGCCTGGTCAACCGCACCACGCGCCGCCTTTCGCTCACCGACGAGGGCGCGGGCTACCACGAAGCCTGCGCGAGGATCCTGTCCGACGTCGAGGACGCGGATGCGGCCGCGGCGGCGCGGCGCGTGGAGCCGCAGGGCGTGCTGAAGGTCGCGCTGCCCGCCTCGTTCGGCCACAAGCACATCGCGCCGCTCGTGCCGCCGTTCGCGGCGCGCTACCCCAAGATCCATCTGGTGCTGAGCCTCTCGGACCGCACCGTCAACATGGTCGAGGAGGGCTACGATCTCGCGATCCGCATCGGCGCGCTCGAGGATTCCTCGCTCGCCGCGCGCAAGCTCGCGCCGAACCGGCGCGTGGTGTGCGCGAGCCCGGACTACCTGCGCCGGCACGGCACGCCGCGCACGCCGCAGGAGCTCACGCGGCACAACTGCCTCACCACGACGGACCTGCAGATGACCTGGGAGTACAAGGACCCCGAAGGCAGGCGCGGCGCGGTGCGCGTCTCGGGCCACTATGCCTGCGACAACTGGGAAGTGCTGCGCGAGTGGGCGCTCGCCGGGCTCGGCGTCGCGCTCAAGTCGACCTGGGACGTGCGGCTGCAGCTCGAGGGCGGGCAGCTCCTGCCGATCCTGCCGGGCTACGACTTCGGCACCGACGTCGCGATCTACGCGGTCTATCCGCACCGGCGCTACCTGCCGGCGAAGACGCGAGTGTTCATCGACTACCTCGCGGAGTCCTTCGGCCCCGAGCCGTACTGGGATCAGCCCCGGGAACCGCGAACCAAGCAGCGCGCGGCGGTCTGAAGGAATATGCTAGCCACGCGTCCGGAGGAGGTCGCCCGATGAATGCACCGGCAGAGCCCGCCACCGCCAGGCAGACGCTCGAGGACAAGTACACGCTCGAGCGCGGCCGCGTTTTCCTCACCGGGATCCAGGCCATCGTGCGGCTCGCGATGCTGCAGCGCGATCGCGACGCCCGCGCCGGCCTCAACACGGCGGGGTTCATCTCCGGCTACCGCGGCTCGCCGCTCGGCGGCCTGGACCAGACGCTCTGGCGCGCCAAGCACCATCTCGAGCGGCACCACATCGTGTTCCAGCCCGGGGTGAACGAGGACCTTGCCGCCACCGCCATCTGGGGCGCGCAGCAGGTCGGCATGTTCCCGGGCGCGAAGTACGACGGCGTCTTCGGCCTGTGGTACGGCAAGGGCCCGGGCGTCGACCGCTGCGGCGACGTGTTCAAGCACGCCAACGCCGCCGGCACCTCGAAGCACGGCGGCGTGCTCGTGCTCGCGGGCGACGATCACGGCGCGAAGTCCTCCACGCTGCCGCACCAGAGCGAGCACATCTTCAAGGCCTGCTGCATCCCGGTGCTCAACCCGTCGAACGTGCAGGATTACCTCGACCTCGGCCTGCACGGCTTCGCGATGAGCCGCTACTCGGGCTGCTGGATCGCGTTCAAGTGCGTCACCGACGTGGTCGAATCCGGCGCCTCTGTCGAGGTCGATCCGGAGCGGATCGTCACGCGAACACCGGAGGATTTCGCGGTCCCTCCCGGCGGGCTGAATATCCGCTGGCCGGACGGCTTCCTCGAGCAGGAAGCGCGCCTGCTCGACTGGAAGGTGTACGCCGCGCTCGCCTACGTGCGCGCCAACGGCCTGGACCGGATCGTTTTCGACAGCCCGAAGCCGAGGCTGGGGATCGTCACGACCGGCAAGTCCTACGGCGACACCATGCAGGCGCTCGCCGCGCTGGGAATCGACGAGCGCGTGGCGCGCGACATCGGGCTACGCGTCTACAAGGTCGCCATGTCCTGGCCGCTCGAGCCGCAGGGCGCGCAGCGCTTCGCCCAGGGGCTGGAGGAAATCCTCGTCGTCGAAGAAAAGCGCCAGGTGATCGAGTACCAGATCAAGGAAGAGCTCTACGCCTGGGAGGAAGGCCGGCGCGCGCCCCGCGTCATCGGCAAGTTCGACGACAACGGCGAGTGGAGCCGCGCCGAGGGCCAGCCGGCCGGATCGTGGCTGCTGCCCGCGCACTACGAGCACTCGCCGGCGATGGTGGCGCGCGCCATCGCGCAGCGGATGGAGAAGCTGGGGTTAACAAGAGATTTGGGTTCTCAGTTCAGGGAAAGGCTTGCATTCCTGGACTTCAAGGAAAAAATCCTGGCAAGACCGAGGGTGACGGCGATCCGCCAGCCCTACTTCTGCTCCGGCTGCCCGCACAACACCTCGACGCGCGTGCCCGAGGGCAGCCGCGCCACCGCGGGCATCGGCTGCCACTTCATGGCGGTGTGGATGAACCGCAACACCGCGACCTTCACGCACATGGGGGCGGAAGGCGCGCCCTGGATCGGCCAGGCGCCGTTCACGGACGAGAAGCACATCTTCGCCAACCTCGGCGACGGCACCTACTACCACTCCGGCCTGCTCGCGATCCGCGCCGCGGTGTCGGCCAGGGTCAACATGACCTACAAGATCCTCTACAACGACGCGGTGGCGATGACCGGCGGGCAGCACCACGACGGGCCGCTCGACCCCGCGCTGATCTCGCGCCAGATCGCCGCAGAGGGCGTGAAGCCGATCGTGGTGGTCACCGATGAGCCGCACAAGTACCCGGCGGGCACCGGCTGGGCGCCGGGCGTCACGATCCGTCACCGGGACGATCTCGACGCGGTGCAGCGCGAGCTGCGCGAGCTGCCCGGCGTCTCGGCGATCATCTACGACCAGACCTGCGCCTCCGAAAAGCGCCGCCGGCGCAAGCGCAATGAATACCCGGATCCCGCGCTGCGCGTCTTCATCAACGAGATGGTGTGCGAGGGCTGCGGCGATTGCAGCGTGAAATCGAACTGCCTCTCGGTCGAGCCGCTCGAGACCGAGTTCGGCCGCAAGCGCAGGATCAACCAGTCCTCGTGCAACAAGGACTACTCGTGCGTCAACGGCTTCTGCCCGAGCTTCGTCACGGTGCGAGGCGGGCGGCTGCGCAAGGGCAAGGCGGCGGCGCTCGCCGCCGCGGCCGGCGAGAGAATCGCCGACGCCTTCCCGGCGCTGCCGGACCCCGCGCTGCCGGCGCTCGATTCGCCCTGGGGGATCCTGGTCACCGGCATCGGCGGCACCGGCGTGATCACGATCGGCCAGATCGTCGCGGTCGCCGCGCACCTCGAGGGCAAGGGCGTGTCGGTGCTCGACATGTCGGGGCTGGCGCAGAAGTACGGCGCGGTGACTTCGCACGTGAAGATCGCGGCTGCGCCCGACAAGCTCTATGCGGCGCGCCTCGACACCGGCGAAGCGAACCTGGTGATCGGCTGCGACCTGGTGGTCACGGCCGCGACCGACGCGCTCGCCAGGATGGCCCAGGGGCGCACGCGTGCCGCCGTCAACGCGAGCGTCACCCCGACCGCGGAGTTCGTGCGCAACCCCGACTGGCAGCTCCCGGGGAGCGACCTGCGGCGCGACATCGCCGAGGCCTGCGGCGAGGCGAACACCGAGTTCGTCGCCGCCACCGAGCTCGCGACCGGGCTGCTCGGCGACGCCATCGCGACCAACATGTTCATGCTCGGCTACTGCTGGCAGCGCGGCTGGGTGCCGCTCGCGCGCGAGTCGCTCGAGCGCGCGATCGAGCTGAACGGCGTCGCCGTCGACTTCAACCGCAAGAGCTTCCTCTGGGGCCGGCGCGCGGCGCTCGACCCGGAGCGCGTGCGGCGCATCGCGGTGCCGGCGGAGGTGATCCCGCTCGCGCAGCGCGTCTCGCGCAGCCTCGAGGACGTGATCGAGCGCAGGGTGAAGCTCCTGACCGCGTACCAGGACGAGACTTATGCGGCGCGCTACAGGTCCCTGGTCGAGAAAGTGCAACGCAAAGAGCGCGAGGTGGTCGGCGGCAGCTCCGCGCTCGCCGAAGCGGTGGCGCGCAACTACGCGAAGCTGATGGCCTACAAGGACGAGTACGAGGTGGCGCGGCTCTACAGCGACGGCGAGTTCCTGAAGGAGCTCGAGGCGGCGTTCGAGGGCGATTACCGGCTGAACTTCCATCTCGCGCCGCCGCTGCTCGCCCGGCGCGACCCGCGCACCGGCGAGCCGAAGAAGATGCGTTTTGGCGGTTGGGTTCAGGGGCTGTTCAAGATTCTTTCCCTGATGAAGGGATTGCGAGGCACACGGCTCGACCCATTCGGCCGCACCGAGGAGCGCCGCACCGAGCGTGCCCTGATCGCCGAGTACGAGCGCACGGTCGAGACGCTGCTCGCCGGCCTGACGCGCGAGAACCTCGCGCTCGCGGCGGAGATCGCCTCGCTGCCCGACGAGATCCGCGGCTACGGCCACATCAAGGCGAAGGGCATCGCCGCCGCGCGCGCCAAGGGCGAGGCGCTGATGGCGAAATTCGGCGCCGCCCCGGCGCGACGCGCCGCCGCGTGAGAGCGCGCAGGAACCGGGGGCTGTGCGCCTTGCTCCTCGCCCTCGCGCTGCCGGTCGCGGCGCAGGACGGGGAAAGCCGCACGCTCGACCTCGGCGACGGCGAGCGCATCGCCTACACGCTGCGCCGGCACCCGGCCGACGCGCATGTCGCGAGGCCCGAGAAGGCGCTCGCGCCGGGCAGCGCGCTCGACACCGCGAAGCTGGTCAACCTGCACCTCTCGACCGGCGACATCGAGGAGGCGGCGCTGCTGTCGAACGCGCCGCGCCGGCGCTTCGAGGTGCTGCGCGACTATCGCCAGTCGATCGGCGAGGAGGAGTTCAAGCGCGTGTTCGCGCAGTACTTCACGCCCGAGAACCGGCTGCTCGCCGAGATCGCGATCGGCCGCCACCGCCTGCTCATCTGGGAGCTGAAGTCCTCCCGCGAGCAGCTGGCCGGGCAGTACTTCGTGGAGGTCGAGGGGCGCTACCTGCTCGACGACGTGCCGAGCGAGGCGCGCACCCGCCTGCGCCGCGTGCTCGAGGCCTATCGCGCCGGCAGGATCCTGCGCTAGGCCCTCAGGCTGAACGGCGTGAAGTTGGTGTCGCGGTCGTAGTAGTCCTCGTTCTCCGCGCGCTTGAGCAGGGCCACCACCTTGTAGGTGACCGGCGTGAACGCGACCTCGACCGCGACCTTGGCGAGGAACTGCGTGAGCATGAGCTTGGGCAGGATCTCGTCGGGCATGATGCCGCTGCCGTAGAAGGCGAGCGGGTAGAAGAGCGCCGAGTCCACGCCTTCGCCGAAGACCGTCGAGCCGATGGTGCGCGTCCAGAGCCACCTGCCCCGCGTGACGATCTTCATCTTCGCGAGCACGAACGAGTTGACGAACTCGCCGCAGGCGAAGGCGATGAGCGAGGCGAGCGCAATGCGCCAGGTCGAGCCGAACGCGATCTCGTAGGCGCCCTGGTTCTTCCACTCCGGCGCCGGCGGCAGCGCGACCACCACGTAGGCCATGAACGAGGCGAACGCGAGCCCGGCGAAGCCCGCCCAGATCACGCGCCGCGAGCGCGCGTAGCCGTACACCTCGGTGAGGATGTCCCCGAACACGTAGGAGATCGGGAAGAACAGCACCCCGGCGCCGAAGGTGACGGCGCCCAGCAGCGGCAGCTCGACCTGCGCTGCCTTGGCCGGCCCGATCAGGTTGGAGCAGATCAGGATGGTGACGAACGCCACCATCACGAAGTCGTAGTAGCGGTAGGACCTCACGGCAGGGCGGCGCGCGGCATGGGCGGCATAATAGCCGAATGATTCCGGCCGACGCGGTGCGCGACTTCCAGCTGACGCGCGTGCCGCCGGACTTCCTCGACGACCCTTACCCCTGGTACGCGGCGCTGCGCACGCACGAGCCGCTGCACGCGCTGGAGGGCGGCGGCGTCTTCGTCTCGCGCTACGACGACGCGATCGCCGTCTACCGCAGCCCGCACGCGAGCTCCGACAAGAAGACGGAGTTCCGCCCCAGGCTCGGCGACTCCCCGCTCTACGAGCACCACACCACGAGCCTGGTGTTCAACGACCCGCCGCTGCACACGCGCGTGCGCCGCATCCTCATGGGCGCGGTCAACCAGAAGGCGATCGCGCGCATGGAAGGCGACGTCGCCGCGCTGGTGGACCGGTTGTTGAATGCCTTGTCGGAAGAAAGGGAGGTCAATTTCATCGAGGACTTCGCGGCCCGGATCCCGATCGAGGTGATCGGCAACCTGCTGTGCATCCCGCGCGAGGAGCGCGCGCCGCTGCGCGGCTGGTCGGTCGCCATCCTCTCGGGCCTCGATCCGAAGCTCACGCAGCAAATGCTCGAGGCGGGAAACCGGGCGGTGACCGAGTTCATTTCTTTCTTGAAAATTCTCATTCAGGATCGAAGGAAACATCCCGGCGATCCGGAAGCGGACGTCCTGACGCGCCTCATCCAGGG
>JBFLYF010000089.1:0-10444 GCA_040756795.1 Pseudomonadota bacterium | reverse complement strand
CGAAGGGCCGGCCGAGTTCGTGCAGACCAACGTCGTAGGCACGTTCTGCCTGCTGGAGGAAGCGCGCGCGTTCTGGGACGGGAAAAGAGATTTCCGTTTCCTGCACGTTTCCACCGACGAAGTGTACGGCTCGCTCCGGCCTTCCGATCCGGCTTTCAAGGAATCGGATCCCTACGCGCCGAACAGCCCTTACGCCGCCTCCAAGGCGGGATCGGATCATCTTGCGCGCGCCTATCACCATACCTACGGGCTGCCCGTGCTGACGACCAATTGCTCGAACAACTACGGCCCGCGCCAGTTCCCGGAGAAGCTGATCCCGCTCGTGATCGCGCAGGCGCTCGCCGGGAAGCCGCTGCCGGTGTACGGCGACGGGCTGAACGTGCGCGACTGGCTCTACGTGATGGACCATTGCAGCGCCGTGCGCCTGGTGCTGGACGAAGGCAAGCCCGGACAGACCTACAATATCGGCGGCGGGGCGGAGAAGACCAATCTCGAGGTGGTGAAGACGCTTTGCGCGCTGCTCGATGAAGCGCGGCCGCGCAAGAGCGGCCGCTACCAGGACCTGATCGAGTTCGTGAAGGACCGTCCTGGCCACGACCGGCGCTACGCGATGGACGCCTCGAAGATCGCGCGCGAACTGGGTTGGAGACCGAAGGAAACTTTCGAATCCGGATTGCGCAAGACCGTGGACTGGTACCTTGGCAAACGCTGAAACGACGCAAGGCCGCAGGGCGCTCATCACCGGCGTCACCGGGCAGGACGGCGCGTACCTCTCGCGCCTGCTGCTCGGCAAGGGCTATCGCGTCTATGGGCTGGTGGCGCGGCGCGGCAGCGACGCGCTCTGGCGCCTGCGCGAGCTCGGCGTCGCCGACGAGGTGACGCTGCTCACCGGCGACGTGACCGACATCTCCTCGCTCCTGCGCGCGATCGAGACCGCGCAGCCCGCGGAGCTCTACAACTTCGCCGCGCAGAGCTTCGTCGACAAGTCCTGGGACCTGCCGGCGGTGACCGCGCAGGTGACCGGCATGTCGGTGGTGAACGCGCTCGAGGCGGTGCGCTGCACCGACCCGAAGATCCGGTTCTACCAGGCCTCCTCGAGCGAGATCTTCGGCCCGGCGCGCACCCCCACGCAGGACGAGACCACCGCTTTGCACCCGCGCAGCCCCTACGGCGTGGCGAAGGCGTTCGGGCACCTGATGACCGTCAACTACCGCGAGAGCCACGGCCTGCACGCCTCGAGCGGCATCCTCTTCAACCACGAGTCGCCGCTGCGCGGCATCGAGTTCGTGACGCGCAAGATCAGCTTCGGCGCGGCGCGCATCAAGCGCGGCAGGCAGCGCAAGCTCCGGCTCGGCAACCTGGAGGCGAAGCGCGACTGGGGCTTCGCGGGCGACTACGTGGAGGCGATCTGGCGCATGCTGCAGCAGCCCGGGGGCGGCGATTACGTCATCGCCACCGGCCGCAGCGCCTCGGTGCGCGACTTCTGCCGCATCGCGTTCGCGCACGTCGGGTTGAACGATGAAGATTGCGTGGAAGTGGACTCCGGCCTCTTTCGCCGTGCCGAGATCGAAGCGGTTCTGGGCAACCCGGCCAGGGCAAAGGCAAAACTGGGTTGGGAACCGAAGACGAGCCTGGAGGAGCTGGTGGCGATGATGGTGGATGCGGACCTGGCGCGCGTGGACAAGGGGGTCGAATCGTGAAAGGGATCATCCTCGCCGGCGGCTCGGGCACGCGGCTCTACCCGGCGACGCTCGCGCTCTCCAAGCAGCTGCTGCCGGTGTTCGACAAGCCGATGATCTACTACCCCTTGAGCACGCTGATGCTCGCGCGGATCCGCGACATCCTCGTCATCTCCACGCCCGAGGACATCGGCAAGTTCGAGGCGCTGCTCGGCGACGGCAGGCGCTGGGGGATTCGCCTCGCATACCAGGCGCAGCAGGCGCCCAACGGCATCGCCGAGGCGTTCCGCATCGGCAGGAAATTCATCGGCAAGGATCCGGTCGCGCTGGTGCTCGGCGACAACATCTTCTACGGCCACGACCTCGCGCGGCTCACGCAGGAGGCGGCGAAGCGCAAGCGGGGCGCGACCATCTTCGCCTACCCGGTGAACGACCCGCAGCGCTACGGCGTGGTCGCGTTCGACCGGCGCGGCCGGGCGACCAGCATCGAGGAGAAGCCGAAGAAACCCCGCTCGCGTTATGCGGTGGCGGGTCTTTATTTCTACGACAACCGCGTGGTGCGCATCGCCGAGAACCTCGAACCCTCGAGCCGCGGCGAGCTGGAGATCACCGACGTGAACCGGCGATATCTCGAATGGGGCGAGCTGAGCGTGGTGCCGCTCGGGCGCGGCCATGCCTGGCTCGACGCCGGCACGCACGAGTCGCTGCTCGAAGCCTCGCATTTCGTGGCGACGATCGAGCGGCGCCAGGGCTGGAAGATCGCCTGCCCGGAGGAGATCGCCTGGCGCATGGGCTTCATCGGGCCGGGCGAGCTGAAGCGGCTCGCCCGGCCGCTGCTGAAGAGCGGCTACGGCCAGTACCTGCTGCGCATCCTCGCGGAGAAGCCCTCCGCGTGAAAGTCGAGCGCGCCGCGATCCCGGATCTCCTGGTGCTCGAGCCCGGCGTGTTCCGGGACGCTCGCGGCACCTTCACCGAGACCTGGAACGACCGCGTCTTCGAGCGCCTCGGCATCAAGGAGAAGTTCGTGCAGGACAACCAGTCGCGCTCGGGCCCGAACGTGCTGCGCGGCCTGCACTACCAGATCCGGCAGGCGCAGGGAAAGCTCGTGCGCGTCGCGGCGGGCGAGATCTGGGACGTGGCGGTCGACCTGCGCCGCTCCTCGCCCAGCTTCGGGCGCTGGGTGGGGACCACGCTCGATGCGGAATCGCGTCGCATGCTGTGGATCCCTCCCGGCTTCGCGCACGGCTTTCTCGTCCTCTCGGAGTCCGCCGAGGTGCTCTACAAGATCACCGACTACTACGCGCCCGAGCACGAGCGCACGCTGCTCTGGAACGACCCGGCGCTCGGCATCGCCTGGCCGCTCAAGGGCGAGCCGGTGCTCTCGGACAAGGACCGGCGCGGCGTGCCGCTCGCGCAGGCGGAAACCTACGACTGAGCGGGAAAACAGAGTAAAATCAGAGTCATGGATCTGGAGACGCAGCGGAAACTCGTCATGATCTGGGCCGAGGCCGGGCCGGCGCTCGAGGCCATGAAGCGGCGCGAGCTCGAAGCGATGACCGATGACGACGTGCGCAGCCATGTAGAGGCTCTATTCACTGGGCCGTATCCCAGCGATTTGCCGCCGAGACTCGATTCCGGCCTGGTGGAACAGCAGCGATGGTTCGCCAAGGCGCATCCCAAGCCGTAAAACCGGTCTTCGAGGCGGCGCGCGAAGTCCAGGAGTTCCTTCACGAATCCGGCAGCGAGTTCTGCTTCATCGGCGGCATTGCGCTTCAACGCTGGGGCCAGCCGCGCTTCACCCGTGACGTCGATCTGACGCTCCTTTGCCCGCTCGGGTCCGAGTCAGGCGTGATCGACCGCCTGCTCGGAAGATTTTCGGCTCGCCGGCCAGACCCAAAGGCGTTTGCGCTCAAGAACCGCATCGTCGTGGTGCAAACAGCCGCCGGAATCCCCATCGATATTGCCCTGGGTGCCACCGGCTTCGAGAAGGCCTGCGTACGGCGTGCCACGGATTTCGACTTCGGAAGCGAATTGAGCCTGCGGACGTGCTCGGCCGAAGATCTCGTCGTTCTCAAGTCATTCGCCGGCCGCGGACAAGATTGGGTGGACGTGGAATACGTCATCGTTCGCCAGCGCAAGAAGCTCGACTGGGCTCGCGTCGAACGGGACTTGAAAGCGCTGCTCGAGTTGAGCGGCGCGGTCGAGAATCTCGAGACACTCGGGAAACTGAAGGCAAAGGTCGAAAAGGACGCGTGAAGATCCTGCTCACGGGAAAGAACGGGCAGGTCGGGTCCGCGCTCGAGCGCGCGCTGGCGCCGGTCGGAGAGTTGATGGCGTTCGATCGCTCGGGCCTGGATCTCCGTGATCCGAAATCGATAGAAGCGGGAATTCGAAATGCAAAACCCGCGGTAATCGTCAACGCCGCGGCCTACACCGGGGTGGATCGCGCCGAGACCGAGCGCGAAACGGCGTTTGCGGTCAACGCAACGGCGGTCGGGATCCTGGCGCAAGAAGCAGGGAAGCTCGGTGCGCTGCTGATCCACTTCTCCACCGACTATGTGTTCGACGGCGAGAAGGCGGGCGCCTACACGGAAGAGGATGCGCCCAACCCGATCAACCTCTACGGCGCTTCCAAGCTCGCGGGCGAGCGCGCGGTGGCGGCGAGCGGCTGCCGGCATCTCGTCTTCCGCACGAGCTGGGTGTACGCGGCCGAGGGACGCAATTTCCTGCGGGCGATCCTCGAAGCAAGCCAGACGAAGCCGGAGCTGCGCGTGGTGGACGACCAGCATGGCGCGCCGACCTCGGCGAACGCCATTGCCCTCGCGATCGTCCGTATCCTGAAGGAAGAGAATCTCAGAGAAAAGGCGAGCGGCCTGTACCACCTGAGCGCGGCGGGCGAGACGACGTGGTACGGGTTTGCCAAAGAGCTGCTTTCCCGGCGCGGACTCGACGTCCCGGTCGTCCCGGTCTCCAGCGCCGAATACGCCACCCCTGCGAAGCGGCCGAAGATGTCGCTGCTCGACAACTCCAAGTTCGTGCACACCTTCGGTTTTTCGCTGCCTCACTGGCGCGAGCAGCTTGCTGCGGTCCTGCCCCTCATCCACTAAGATTCGCCCATGGCCAAGGTCGCGCTGATCACCGGCATCACCGGGCAGGACGGCGCCTATCTCGCCGAGCTGCTGCTCGAGAAAGGCTACGTCGTGCACGGCCTCAAGCGCCGCAGCTCGCTCTTCAACACCGCGCGCATCGATCACCTCTACGAGGACCCGCACGTGCCCGACCGGCGGCTCGTGCTGCACTACGGCGACATGACCGACTCGCTCTCGGTGCTGCGCGTGGTGGAGGACTCGCAGCCCGACGAGATCTACAACCTCGCCGCGCAGAGCCACGTCGCGGTGTCGTTCGAGGAGCCGGAGTACACCGCGAACGCGGATGGCCTGGGGACGCTGCGCGTGCTCGAGGCGATGCGCATCCTCGACCTCGGCAAGAAGACGCGCTTCTACCAGGCTTCGACTTCCGAGCTCTACGGCCTGGTGCGCGAGACGCCGCAGCGCGAGACGACGCCCTTCCACCCGCGCTCGCCCTACGGCGCCGCGAAGCTCTACGCCTACTGGATCACGGTCAACTACCGCGAGGCCTACGGCCTGTACGCCTGCAACGGCATCCTCTTCAACCACGAGTCGCCGGTGCGCGGCGAGACCTTCGTCACGCGCAAGATCACGCGGAGCCTCGCGCGCATCAAGCTCGGGCTGCAGGACTGCCTCTACCTCGGCAACCTCGAGGCGCGGCGCGACTGGGGCCACGCGCGCGACTTCGTGGAGGCGCAGTGGCGGATCCTGCAGCAGCCGAAGCCCGAGGACTACGTCATCGCCACGGGCGAGCAGCACAGCGTGCGCGAGTTCGTGGAGGCCACGGCAGCCGAGATGCAGATCCGGATCCGCTGGCAGGGCAATGGGACCGACGAGAAGGGGCTCGACGAGCGCGGCCGCGCGATCGTCGCCATCGACCCGAAGTATTTCCGCCCGGCCGAGGTGGACACGCTGCTCGGCGACCCTTCCAAGGCGAAGCGCCAGCTCGGCTGGACGCCGAAAGTGAAGTTCCGGGAACTCGTGGCCGAGATGGCGCGCGAGGACCTGCGCGCCGCCGAGCGCGACGCGCTGGTGAGCCGCCACGGTTACCAAGCCTACGGCGGGCGCGAGTAGCGCCGCTCTCCCGGGGTATCATGCGCAATGCCCGAAGTGGAGATCCCACCGATGAAACAACCGATCGTTCATTGCGACCCGGAAATCCAGGGAGGGGTCCCGGTGTTCTATGGCACCCGCGTTCCCGTGAAGAACCTGTTCGACTGCCTCGAAGCCGGCGACTCGCTCGACGACTTCCTGCGCTCGTTTCCGTCGGTGTCCAGGGAGCAGGCGGTAGCGGCGCTGGAGCTGGCCAGGGAAGCGCTCGTTCCGGATGCGCATCCTGCTTGACGAGTCTCTGCCCATCGAATTGCGCGATGAGCTTCCGGGAAACTCGGTCAGCAGCGTCCGGGAGATGGGCTGGTCGGGGCTGAAGAATGGCGAGCTGTTGCTGCGCGCGGCGGCGCGCTTCGATGTGTTCCTGACCGCCGACCAGAACCTTCAGTACCAGCAGAATCTTCAGACCCTGCCGCTTGCGGTCGTGGTGCTCGCCGCCCGCAGCAATCGCATCCAGGACCTGAAGCCGCTGGTCGCACGGTTGCTGTCTGCGCTTGAGGTCATGTCACCGCGGACGCTTGTCATGGTCGGCACCCAATAGTCTATGCAGCGCGACTCCCGGATCTACGTCGCGGGGCACACGGGCCTCGCTGGCTCGGCGATCGCGCGCGCGCTCGGGCGCGCGGGGCACGCGAACTTGATCACGCGCCGCCACGCCGAGCTCGAGCTCACCGACCAGGCGGCGGTGCGCGAGTTCTTCGCACGCGAAAAACCCGAATACGTCTTCGTCGCGGCGGCGAAGGTCGGCGGCATCCTCGCCAACAACAGCTATCCCGCGGATTTCATCGAGGACAACCTCGGCGTGGAGCTGAACGTGATCCGCGAGTCCTGGCGCGCGGGCGTGAAGCGCCTGGTCTTCCTCGGCTCCTCCTGCATCTACCCGCGCGACTGCCCGCAGCCGATGAAGGAGGAGCACCTGCTCACCGGGCCGCTCGAGCCCACCAACCGCCCCTACGCCGTCGCCAAGATCGCGGGGATCGAGCTTTGCTGGTCGTACAACCGGCAGCACGGCACGAAGTTCCTCGCCGCGATGCCGACCAATCTCTACGGGCCGGGCGACAGCTACGACCTCGCCAACTCGCACGTGCTGCCGGCGCTCGTGCGCAAGGTGCACGAGGCGAAGGCCCGCGGCGAGCGCCAGGTGACGATCTGGGGCAGCGGCCGGCCGCGGCGCGAGTTCCTGTATTCGGATGACATGGCCGAGGCCTGCGTGCACCTGATGCGGCTGCCGCCAGCGCAGTTCGACAGGCTGGTCGCGCCCGCGCAGACGCCGCTCATCAACATCGGCGCGGGCAGGGACATCTCGATCGCCGAGCTCGCCGCGCTCATCGCCGAGGTGCTGGGCTTCCGCGGCCAGTTCGCCTACGACGCCTCCAAGCCCGACGGCATGCCGCTCAAGCTCATGGACAGCTCGCGCATGGCCGCGCTCGGCTGGAAGCCGGCGGTCGGGCTGCGCGAGGGCATCGCGCTCGCGTACCAGGACTTCCAGCGGCGCTTCGCTGCCGCGGCATGAAGGTCCTCGTCACCGGCGCGGCCGGCTTCATCGGCATGCACTGCGCGCTGCGGCTGCTCGAGCGCGGCGACGAGGTGATCGGGCTCGACAGCCTGAACGACTACTACGACGTGGGCCTCAAGGAAGCGCGCCTCGCCGAGCTTGCGAAGCACGAGGCGTTCCGGTTCCGCAAGCTCGACGTTGCGGACCGGGCATCCGTGAAGCAGCTCTTCGAAACCGAGGCGCCGAAGCGCGTGCTGCACCTCGCGGCGCAGGCCGGGGTGCGCTACTCGCTCGTCAACCCGGACGCCTACGTGCGCAGCAACCTGGTGGGCTTCTCGAACGTGCTCGATGCCTGCCGCGACGCGAAAGTCGAGCACCTGGTGTTCGCCTCGAGCTCGAGCGTCTACGGCGGCAACGCCAAGGTGCCGTTTGCCGAGGGCGACCCGGTCGACCACCCGGTCTCGGTCTACGCGGCCACCAAGCGCTCGAACGAGCTGATGGCGCACGCCTACGCGCACCTGTACCGGCTGCCGTGCACGGGGCTGCGCTTCTTCACCGTGTACGGGCCGTGGGGGCGGCCGGACATGGCGCTCTTCCTCTTCACGCGCGCGATCCTCGAGGGCAGGCCGATCGACGTCTTCAACCACGGCCGCATGGAGCGAGACTTCACCTACATCGACGACATCGCCGAGAGCGTGCTGCGCGTGCTCGACCGCCCGGCCGCGCCCGACCCGCGCTACGACCCGCGCCGCCCCGATCCGGCTGCGAGCGACGCGCCCTGGCGCCTCTACAACATCGGCAACCACCAGCCGATCAACCTGCTCGCCTACATCGAGATCCTGGAGGAAGCGCTCGGGCGCAAGGCGGTGAGGAACCTGCTGCCGATGCAGCCCGGCGACGTGCCGGCCACCTACGCCGACACCGATGCGCTGCGCGCCGCGGTCGATTTCGCGCCCTCCACGCCGGTCAGCGTCGGGGTGCGGCGCTTCGTCGACTGGTACCGCGCGTACTACGGCCCCGGGATTTGAGTAATTTAAAGTCCGGCTTTAGAATTCTCAAATGCGTTTCGTCCCCCGCCGGATCACCGGAGAGCTCGCGCGCGCCGCGCGCGCCTTCCCGGCGCTGATCCTCACCGGCCCGCGGCGCTGCGGCAAGACCACCCTGCTGCGGCGCATGTTCCCGGGGGCCGGCTACGCGCTGCTCGAGGACCCGGACGTGCTCGCGCGCGTGCGCGCCGATCCGCGGGGCTTCCTCGGCGAGCTGCGGCCGCCGGTCATCCTGGACGAGATCCAGAACGCGCCGGAGCTGCTCGGCTACATCCGCACCCGCATCGACGCGGCGCCGCGCCGCCGGGGCCAGTGGCTGCTCACCGGCTCGCAGGAGGCCCCGCTCATGCGGGGCGTCACGGAGTCCATGACCGGGCGCGCCGCGGTGCTGCACCTGATGCCGCTGTCGCTCGCGGAGTCTCCCAGGGTGTCGATCCTGCTCGGCGGTTTTCCGGAAGCGCTCAGCCGGCCGGCCGATGCGCAATTGTGGTTCCGCTCCTACGTGCAGACGTATCTCGAGCGCGACGTCCGGGCGGCGACCTCGATCCGCGACCTGGCGGCTTTCCGGCGCTTTCTCGGCCTGCTCGCGGCGAGGACCGGGCAGGTCCTCAACCGGACCGACATCGCCGGCCCGCTCGGCGTTTCGGTTCCCACGGTCGGGCACTGGCTGAGCATCCTCGAGCTCACCGGCCAGATCCTCGTCGTGCCGCCTTACCATGCCAGCTTCGGCAAGCGGCTCATCAAGTCGCCGAAGATCTACATCGCCGATCCGGGTCTCGCCTGCCATCTGCTCGGCGTCGAGACCCGCGGCGAGCTCGAGCGCTCGCCCTTCCGCGGCGCGTTGTTCGAAGGCTTCGTCGCCGCGGAAATCGCCAAGGCGCAGCTCGCGCGCGGGCGCAGGCGCGAGCTCTACCACTTCCGCGACCAGCAAGGCCTGGAAGTGGACTTCCTCGTGCCGGACGGCGGCGCGCTGCTGCTCGTGGAGGCGAAAGCGACGCGCACGCCCGTCCCCGCGATGGCCGCGCCGCTCCTGCGCCTCGCGCGGGCGGTGCGGGGCCGCGAGGCGCGGTGCCTCATCGTGCACGCGGAGGGCGCGCCCACGGCGGCGGGCGGGATTCTCGCGCCCGGAGTGCGCGCGGTGGCGCTCGGCGAGGCGGCACGGGCCGAGTTCGCCTGGAAGGGGATGGGAGGGCCGGCGTGATGAACGCGCGGCAATCACCGCCTGATAACATGAGCCCGCGCATGCGCCGCGATCCCGCTCCGCTCGCCGAGCTCTCCCTCGCCACCGTGGTCGCGGTGGTGGGCCTCGGCTACGTGGGGCTGCCGCTTGCCGCCGCATTCGGGCGCCGGTATCGCACCCTCGGCTTCGATCTCTCCGCCGCCAAGGTGGAGAGCTACCGCGCGCACCGCGACCCGACCGGCCAGGTGCCCGAGTCGGCGCTGCGGGAAGCGGCGCGCCTCGAGTACACCAGCGAGCCGGCGGCGCTTGCCGGGGCCGACGTCATCGTGGTGGCCGTGCCGACGCCGGTAGACGGCGCGCGCCGGCCCGATTTCGGGCCGCTCGACGCCGCTTCCGAGGAAGTCGGGCGGCGCATGAAGCGCGGCGCTACCGTCGTCTACGAATCCACCGTCTACCCGGGCGCTACCGAGGAGGTGTGCATCCCGATCCTCGAGCGCGCCTCGGGCATGAAGTGGAAGACGGACTTCAGCGTAGGCTACTCGCCCGAGCGCATCAATCCCGGCGACCGCGAGCACACGCTGGAGAAAATCGTCAAGGTGGTCGCCGGCGACAGCCCGCAGACGCTGGAGCTCGTCGCCGCGCTCTACGCGAGCGTGGTGCCCGCGGGCGTGCACCGCGCGCCGAGCATCCGCGTCGCCGAAGCCGCGAAGGTGATCGAGAACACGCAGCGCGACCTCAACATCGCGCTCGTCAACGAGCTGGCGATCCTGTTCGACCGCCTGGGCCTCGACACGAGCGAGGTGCTC
>JBFLYF010000088.1:0-10481 GCA_040756795.1 Pseudomonadota bacterium | reverse complement strand
GCCGCGCTCGGCATCCGCACGCTCGGCGGACTGATGCAGCTGCCGCGCGAGGGCGTCGCGCCGCGCTTCGGGCAGGGACTGCTCGGGCAGCTCGACCAGGCTCTCGGCCGCTCGCCCGAGCCGCGCGAATTCTTCGTGCCGCCGGCGCGCTTCGCCGAGCGGCTCGAGCTGCCGGCGCCGGTGGCCGAGGCCGGAAGCGCGCTGTTCGCCGCGCGGCGCCTGCTGGCTCAGCTCGAAGGAACGCTCGCCGCGCGCCACGCCGGGGTGCGGCGCTTTCGCCTCGTGCTGCTGCACCCGGGGGCTTCGCCCACCGTGCTCGAGGTGGGGCTCGCCGCGCCGGCCCGCGACGCCGGCCATTTCGCGCAGCTGCTGCGCGAGCGCCTCGCGCGCACCGCGCTCGCCGCGCCGGCAGAGGCGATCCGGCTCGAAGCCGGGGACTTCGAGCCGCTCGCGCAGGAAAGCGGCAGGCTCTTCGACGGCCCCGACGGCGGCGGCGAAGCCTGGCTGCGGCTCATCGAGCGGCTGCAGGCGCGGCTCGGCAACGAGGCGGTTCATGGATTGGATTTGCGGGACGATCACCGGCCGGAATGCGCTTTTTGCCGGGTTGATTTTAAAAACGAGACTTCAAAAGAAAAAAAACAACCCAGCAATCCTTTCGGATCCCGTCCCCTCTGGCTGCTCGAGCCGCCGCACCCCTTGAGCGAGGGCGGGTTCGTGCTGCTGGCCGGGCCCGAGCGCATCGAGTCGGGATGGTGGGATGCGGAGGAGGCGCGGCGCGACTATTTCATCGCCCGCATCGGGGAAGGCTCGCTCGCCTGGGTCTATCGGGAACGTCGGGAGGGCTGCCGCGAGCGGCAGGGCGGATGGTTCGTGCATGGCTTCTTTGCCTGACTACGCCGAGCTGCATTGCCTGTCGAACTTCAGCTTCCTGCGCGGCGCTTCGCACCCCGAGGAGCTGGTGGCGCGCGCCGCGGCGCTCGGCTACGCGGCGCTCGCGCTCACCGACGAGTGCTCGCTCGCGGGCATCGTGAGGGCTCATGTCGCGGCAAGGGAATTGAATTTTAAATTGATCATTGGTAGCGAGATCAAGCTTCAAGATGGATTGAAGCTCGTATTGCTCGCACCGGACCGGAAGGCTTACGGCGCGCTTGCTTCCCTGATCACCAGCGGACGAAGAAGAAGGGAGAAGGGGGCTTATTCGATTTCACGACCGGATCTGGAAACTCTCCTGGAGGACGGCCTGCTGGCTCTGTGGATTCCAGGAGAAAAACCTTCTCTTGAAAATGCATTCTGGATCAGGGAGAGGTTCCCGGGGCGCAGCTGGCTTGCTGCGGAATTGCATTGCGGTCCGAACGATTCCGGAAAGCTGAGGGAATTGAAGGAAATCTCGAAACGCTCCGATCTGCCGCTGGTCGCCGCGGGCGACGTGCACATGCACCTGCGCTCGCGCCGGCGGTTGCAGGATGCGCTCACGGCGATCCGCCTCGGCATGCCGGTCAGGCGCTGCGGCACCGCGCTTCACCCGAACGGGGAGCGGCACCTGCGGCTGCGCGCCCGCCTGGCACAACTCTATCCTGTTGATTTACTTGAAGAAACACCCCGCATTGCGGAGCGCTGCCACTTTTCACTGGACTGCCTGAGGTACGAATATCCGGAGGAGCTGGTGCCGCCGGGGGAAACGCCGGCTTCTCATCTGAGAAAGCTCGTGCTCTCGGGAATGAAGGATCGCTTTCCCTGCGGCGTGCCTTCCGATGTTCGCAGCCTGGTCGATCGGGAGCTGGCGCTGATCGCGGAACTCGAATACGAGGCTTTTTTCCTGACGGTGCACGACGTGGTGCGCTTCGCGCGCGCGCGGGGGATCCTGTGCCAGGGACGCGGCTCGGCCGCGAACTCGGCGGTCTGCTACTGCCTCGGCATCACCGAGGTCGACCCGGACCGCATGTCGATGCTCTTCGAGCGCTTCGTGTCGAAGGAGCGCGACGAGCCGCCCGACATCGACGTCGATTTCGAGCACCAGCGGCGCGAGGAGGTGATCCAGTACGTGTATGGCAAGTACGGCCGCGGCCGCGCCGCGCTCGCCGCGACGGTGATCTGCTACCGGCCGCGCAGCGCGCTGCGGGATCTGTGCAAGGCTCTCGAGCTCGACATCGATCTTTCGGGATTGCTTTCCTGGTGGGACGGCGGATCGGCTCTGCCCGGTCGCATCGAACAGGCAGGTCATGACCTGAATGATTCAAAAGTTCAGCAATTGCTCGCGCTCGCCGGGGAGCTGATCGGCTTCCCGCGCCACCTCTCGCAGCACGTAGGCGGCTTCGTCATCTCGCGCGGGCCGCTCGCAGAGCTGGTGCCGGTCGAGAACGCGGCGATGCCCGAGCGCACCGTGATCCAGTGGGACAAGGACGACTTGGAGGCGCTGGGCCTGCTGAAGGTCGATGTGCTCGCCTTGGGAATGTTGTCGGCCCTCCGCCGGGGGTTGGAATTCATCGGCATGAAAATGCAAGACATTCCTCCTGAAGACCCAAAAGTCTATGAAATGATCCAGAAGGCCGACACCATCGGCGTGTTCCAGATCGAGTCGCGCGCGCAGATGTCGATGCTGCCGCGCCTGAAGCCCGCGAACTTCTACGACCTCGTGATCGAGGTGGCGATCGTGCGCCCGGGGCCGATCCAGGGCGGCATGGTGCATCCCTACCTGCGCCGCCGCCGCGGGCTGGAGCCCGTCGCCTATCCGAGCCCGGCAGTAGAAGCGGTCCTGCGGCGTACGCTGGGGGTGCCGATCTTCCAGGAGCAGGTGATGCAGCTCGCGATGGTCGCGGCGGGCTTCTCGCCGGGCGAAGCCGACCAGCTGCGCCGCTCGATGGCGGCGTGGAAGAAGAAAGGGGGTCTGGAACCTTTCGAGGCGCGGCTGAAGAGCGGCATGCGCCGCAACGGCTACGCGCCGGAGTTCGCCGATGCGATCTACCGCCAGATCCTCGGCTTCGGCGAGTACGGCTTCCCGGAGTCGCACTCGGCGAGCTTCGCGCTGCTGGTCTACGCCTCGGCGTGGCTCAAGCGCCACCACCCGGCGGCGTTCCTCGCCGCGCTGCTCAACAGCCAGCCCATGGGCTTCTACGGCCCCTCGCAGCTGGTCCAGGACGCGAGGAGGCACGGCGTGGAGGTGAGGCCCGCCGATGCAGCCGCGAGCGACTGGGACTGCACGCTGGAAGGCGGCGCCGTGCGCCTCGGCCTGCGCATGGTGAGCGGCCTTGCCGAGGCGGCGGGCCGGCGCATCGCCGGGAGCCGGCCGCACGCTTCGGTCGCGGATCTCGCGCAGCGCGCCGGCCTCGATCGCAAGGCGCTGAAGTGCCTCGCCGCGGCGGGCGCCCTGCAAAGCCTCGCCGGGCACCGCAGGGATGCGCACTGGGCTGCATCCGGCATTGAAAAGGGTTCTGCGTTCCTGCCTCCGGAAACCAAACCCCAAAACCCCCCGGATCTCAAGCCTCCTTCGGAAGGCGAGGAAATCGCCGCCGACTACGCGAGCTTGGGGTTGACCCTGGGTAGACACCCCTTGGTTTTGATTCGTGACGATTTGAAAAAGCTTGGGATAGTAAAAGCGGAAAACCTCTCTTCGTTGCCGCACGGCAGCTTCGCCCGCGCGGCGGGGCTGGTGACCTGCCGGCAGCGGCCGGACACCGCGACCGGCGTGGTGTTCGTGACGCTCGAGGACGAGAGCGGCTGCGTCAACGTCGTGGTCTGGCGCGACCTGGTCGATCGCCAGCGGCGCGAGCTGCTCGGCGCGCGGCTGCTCGGGGTCGAGGGCGTGATCGAGCGCGACGGCGCCGTGGTGCACCTGCTGGCCCGGCGGCTCCTGGACCGGAGCCTGCTGCTCGAGCGCGTGCTGGGCGGGATCGAGGTCGCTTCCCGCGACTTTCACTGACTTTCACAAAATCCGCAAAAGCGGCTTTTGCGTCAACACCTTATAATCATTCGATGAGCGATCAAACCGTCACCGTCACCGTCGCGAAGGACCTCGAGGACCTGATCCCGACTTTCATGAAGAACCGCGGCAAGGAGCTCGACACCCTGCGAACCGCGCTCGCCGCGGGGGACCTGGAGCAGATGCGGCAGCTCGGCCACCGCATGAAGGGCGTGGGCAACTCCTACGGCTTCGAGAAGGTGTCGCAACTCGGCAAGCGCATCGAGGACGGCGCCAGGGCGAACGACCGCGCCGGGCTCGAGAGCTGCATCGCCGAATACGCCGACTATCTGGCGCGGGTGAAGATCGTGTATGAGTGACCTCGCGGCCGGGCAAACCGCGCAGGGCACGTTCCGCATCCTGGTCGTGGACGACGATCCGGACATGGCGGGGTTCCTGGTGCGGCTGCTCGCGCAGCAGGGCATGCAGGCGGAAGTGGCGTCGGACGGCGACACGGCGCTGGCGCGCATCGCGGCCGCGCCGCCCGACCTGGTGCTGCTCGACGTGCTCATGCCCGGGCCGAGCGGCTTCGACATCTGCCGCCGCCTGAAAGGCAACGAGGCGACCGCGCTCACCCCGGTGGTGCTGGTGACCGCGCTGGAGGACCAGGAGAGCCGCGTGCGCGGCATCGAGGCCGGCGCCGACGACTTCCTCTCCAAGCCGGTGCGCCGCGAGGAGCTGATCGCGCGCGTGAAGACGCTGCGCCGCCTGCACGAGACGCGCAAGGAGCTGGAGCGCCGGCGGCTCGCCGCCGAGGTGCAGGAGAAGGAGGCGATCCGCAAGGCGTTCTCGCGCTACCTCGCGCCGAACCTCGCCGATCGCGTGCTGCGCGAGAGCCCCGGGGGGGAGGACGTGTTCCGCGACCTCTCGGACCGCGCCGCGGTGGTGGCGCTGTTCGCCGACCTGCGCGGCTTCACGCACCTGTCGGAAACGGTGCCGGTGTCGAGCATCGTGCCGATGCTCAACGAGTTCTTCACCGAGCTGACCGCGGCGGCGCACGAGCACGAGGGCACCGTGTTCAGCATGGCGGGCGACAGCCTGCTGGTGGGCTTCAACGTGCCGGTGCCGCAGGCCGACGCCACCGAGCGCGCGGTGGCGACCGGCCGCGCCATGATCCAGCGCTTCGCGCCGGTCGCGGCGCGCTGGCGCGCGCAGCACGGGGTGCAGACCGGCATCGGCGTCGGCCTGGAGGCGGGCGAAGTCGTGGTGGGCAACGTGGGCGCGCCGAGCTTCGTCAGCTACACCATCATCGGCGACGCGGTGAACGTCGCCGCGCGCCTGATGCAGACCGCGGCGGCGAACGAGATCCTCATCGGTCCGCACGCCTCGCTGTCGCTCGGCGCGCTGCTCGGGCGCGCGACCGCGCTCGAGCGGCGCGAGGTGGCGCTCAAGGGCAAGGCCGAGCCGGTCGAGGTGGTCGTGCTGCGCGTGGCGCCGGGCTAGGGGAGGCCGCGGTGAAGATCCTGATCATCGACGACGACGAGGACCTGCGCAACCTGCTGGCGCGGTATCTCAAGCAGGAGTGGCCCGCGCTGGAGGTGGAGCTCTTCGACCCGCTCGAGCGCGAGATGCCGGACGCCGCGTTCCCGCTCGGCCAGTACGACGTCGTGATCCTCGACTACATGCTCGGGCGCGGCGACGGGCTGGAATGGCTGCAGAGCTTCAAGGCGCGCGCCGATTGCCCGGCGATCCTGTTTCTCACCGGCGCCGGCAACGAGGTGATCGCGGTGCGCGCCATGAAGCACGGCGCCGACGACTACCAGCGCAAGCAGGAGCTGACGCGCGAGAAGCTCGTCACCTCGATCCGCGAGCTGACGCGCGGCAAGCTCGAGCGCACCATGCCCCCCGAGGTCGCGGCGCGCATGGAAGGGCAGGTGCTCGGCTCGCGCATCCGCATCCCGGGGATCAAGGTGCTGCGCCTGATCGGCGAGGGCGGCATGTCGCGCGTCTACCTCGCCTCGCGCGAGGGCGACGACGAGCCGCTGGTGGTCAAGATCCTGCGGACCGAGGTGACCGGCAACAAGTCGGTGATCGAGCGCTTCATCGAGGAGTACAACCTGGTCGAGCGCATCCGCAGCCGGCACGTGGCGCGCATCCACGGCCACGGCGTGGCCGACGACCTGGTCTACCTGGTGATGGAATTCTTCGACGGCGGCGACCTGAACAAGCGGCTCGGCGGCAGGTCGCTCGAGCCCGAGGAGGCGCTGCAGATCTTCCGCGAGCTGATGTTCGCGCTCGGCGACATCCACGAGCAGGGCGTGCTGCACCGCGACCTGAAGCCGCAGAACCTCATGTTCCGCGCCGACGGCAGCCTGGCGATCCTGGATTTCGGCATCGCCAAGCACATCGACTCGGTCGACCGCACGGGCCACGGCGAGATCCTCGGCACGCCGCGCTACATGAGCCCGGAGCAGGTGCGCGGCGTCGCGCTCGACCTGCGCACCGACATCTACAGCGCCGGCGTGCTGCTCTACCAGATGCTCACGGGGCAGCACCTGTTCGACGGCGAGACGGCGGTCGAGGTCGCGCTGCACCATCTCAACACGCAGCCGCCCGACCTCCCGGAGCACCTGCAGAGATACCAGCGCCTGATGGACAAGCTGGTGGAGAAGGACCGCGACGCGCGCTTCCGCAACAGCGACGAGGTGATCGGCTTCCTGTCGCGCAAGTACTACCAGGGAACCGGCGCCTGGCGCGCCGAGACCACCCAGAAACTCTAGCCGCGCAGCGGATTCGATGAAGAAGAAAGTGCAGACGTCGGACCTGCAGCTCGGCATGTTCGTCTACGAGCTGGACCGGCCATGGACCGAAACCCCGTTTCCGTTCCAGAGGTTCGTCCTCAAGGACGACGAGCAGCTCCAGACGCTGCGCCGCTTGTGCAGGCACGTGTACGTGGACACCGAGCCGGAGCTGCAGGACGCCGCGAAGGAGAACCTCCAGCCCGGGCCCGGCCCGCTTGGCCCGGGGCTGCAGGGCACGGGCAAGGTGGTGCATGTCCCGCGCGCGAGCGTCGAGAGCGAGATGCCCCGCGCGAGCGAAGCGCACGCGGCCACGCATGCGGTGATGCGCGAGGCGATCACGACGCTGCGCTCGGGCAAGAACCTGGATGCGAGCGACGCGGCCCTGGCGATCGTCAACATGACCGACAGCATGCTGCGCAACCCGGACGCGATGGTATTGCTGAACGCCTTGCAGAAGAGCGGGGATTACCAGCTCGGACGCGCCGTGAACAAGTCCATCTACATGATCGCGTTCGCGCGCTTTCTGGGCATGGAGGAGCCCGCCATCGAGCTTGCGGGACAGGTCGGGATGCTCGCGGACGTCGGCATGCTGCGGGTCCCGGAGGAGCTGCGCGCGCGCCCCGGCCGGCTCACCCCGCAGGAGGTCCAGTTGGTCAGGGGACACGTCGCGGCGAGCGTGGAGATGCTGCGCGCGGCCTCCGACCTCCCGTCCGCGGTCGCCGACGCCGCCGGGATGCACCACGAGCGCTATGACGGCACCGGATACCCGCAGGGAATCAAGGGGGACGAGCTCGGGGTCCTCGGCGGCATCGCAGGGATCGTCGACGTGTTCGACGCGCTGACCACCAAGCGGCCCTACGGCGAGGCGATGTCCCCGTCGAATGCGCTCAATTTCCTGCAGAAGATGCGCGGCACGGCGTTTCACCCCATCCTGGTCGAGCAGTTCACGCGCTGCATCGGATTCTTTCCGGTGGGCAGCTCCGTGGAGCTCAACAGCGGCGAGATCGGGATCGTGATCTCCCAGAACATGGCCAAGCGCCTGCAGCCCAGGGTGATGGTGGTGCGGGACGCGAAGGGGGCATTGCTCCGTCCGCAGAAGCTGCTCGACCTGGCGAAGCTGCCCAAGCTCACCGCCGAGGAGCCCTACCGGATCCGCCGCACGCTCGAATACGGCCGCGCCGACGTGTCGGTCAAGGACATGATGATGGCCTGAGGCGGGCCGCCGCGGGCCCTAGGGCAGGGTCTTCCAGATCTCGCGCAGCTGCTTCGGGAGGTCGGTGGGCGTGAACGGCTTGGAGATCGTCCCGGCCGCACCGAGCGCGCGCAACTCGTCCAACTCCTGCTTCGACGCCTTGGCGGTGATGAAGATGACGGGCAGGTCCCGCGTTTCGGGGCGCGCGCGCATGGCGCGCAAGACGGCCGGGCCATCCATGACCGGCATCATCCAGTCGAGCATCACCAGATCGGGCTTGAAGGCGATCATCGTCTCTACCGCGCGCGTCGGGTCTCCCACGATCTCCACGGTCATCTTGCCGACGCGTTCCAGGGACAGGCGCACGATGCGCTGGATGTCGAGGTCGTCTTCCACGTAGCAGATACGGTTCAGGGCTCGGTCGGTCATGGGCTCCTCGCGGCGGCGTCAGGTGGGTCGCGCCTTCACCGGCATATCGATGAAGAAGACGGTTCCGCCTCCCTCGCGATCTTCGAAGCCGATGCGGCCGTTCATCGCCTCGATCATGCGCTTGCAGATCGCGAGACCCAGGCCGGTCCCCCCCTTCTGCCGCGTAAGGGCGGAATCGGCTTGCGCGAACCGGCTGAAGATGCGACCGCGGAACTGCTCCGGAATCCCGCCTCCCCGGTCGGCCACGGATACCCGTGCCAGCTCGCCGTCGGCCTTGACGGCGACCTCGACGTCGCCCCCCTCGGGAGAGAATTTGGCGGCGTTGGACAGCAAATTGGTGAGCACCTGCAGCAGCCGCTTGCGGTCGACGTGCACCGGAATGTCGGGAACGTCTCCCTGCACCGCGAGACGCACGCGGAAGCGGTCCGCGAAGCTCTGGTTCAGGACCAGCGCCTCCCGGACCAGGTCGCCGAGCGGCACGTCCTCGGGGTACAGCACCAGCTTCCCGGACTCGACCTTCTCGATGTCGAGGATGTCGTTGATGAGATCGAGCAGGCGCTGCGCGTTGCGTTCGGCGACTTCGGTCAGCTCCTTGATATCGTTGTCAACGTCGCCGAGCACGCCCGAATTGACGAGCTGCAGCGATCCGATGATCGACGTGAGCGGCGTGCGCAGCTCGTGGCTCAGCGTCGAGGTGAACTCCTTCTTCATTCGCTCGACCTCCAGCGCCTGCGTGATGTCGCGCAGCTGCGCGATGACCGAGAGCAATTCGCCGTGCTCGTTGACCAGCGGGATCAAGGTGAACTCGCAGATCACCTCGATGCCGTCGCGCCGCACGCAGGCGACCTGCGGCAACGTCGCGTGCTTCGCCTCGGCCAGCAGGGAGTCCCACGCGGCGGCGGTCGCGGACGCGGCCGTGGGTGCGCAGAGCATCTGGATGGCGTTGCGGCCGATCAGCTCGGCGCCGGGGTAGCCGAACAGATTCTCGGCGGCGGGGTTGGTGTCCAGAATGGTCGTGTTGCGATCGAGCTCGAAGACCCCGATCGGCGCGCGCTCCGCGAACAGCGCCAGCTTGCGCCCCGATGCCTCGACCTCGCGCTGAGCCTGCAGCAGCTCCTGGAGCTGCTCCTCGAGCCGCCGGTTGAGCGCGGTGTAGTCCTCGGTCAGCTTGCCGTAGGCGTGGCGCAGGCGGTAGCCGGAGTCGAACACCTGGTTCAGGCGATAGGCGATGCCGACGGTGACTGCGTAGAACGCCGGCACGAGCAGCGCGATCTCGGTGAACAGCTTGTTGCCGAAGGTGGCGAGCACGTAGGTGAACGGGAACACGATGCTCGCGGCGTAGATGGCGTAGATCGGCCAGGACACCGCGTACATCGGCACGCCGCCCACCACCATGCCCGAGAGCAGGAAGGCGAGGAACACCTGCTGCTCGTCGGTGTGCGACGGGAAGAACACCGCCCCGGCGAAGCCCCAGGTGGCGCCGTCGGCGAGCGCGCTGATCGCGAGCCAGCGCAGCCACTGCTCCGCCTCGGCGAGCGTGTCGTGCGCCTTGCGGTGGCCCGCGTACAGGGCGACGCGCACCGCCGTGAGGAACGCGACCAGCCCGGCCCAGAACAGCACGATCTCGAAGTAGCGCCCCTCGCGCAGCTCGTAGGCCGAGATCGCGCCGACGATCAGCGTCGCCGCGATGCCGAGCGGCAGCTGGCTGTAGAGCTGCTCGACGCGATCGGCGAGCACCCGGCGCGGGTCGGCGGACTGGCTGGGATCCATGGGCAAGGGGAAACCTGCCCGTGGATTATAGGGGAGGGAGCCGCGCGCGCGGGGCCGCGGCGCGCAACCCGCCTTACAAACTCTTGCCGCTGCGGATCACGCCGACGCCGACGCCCTCGATCGCCAGCTCGTCGCTCTTCAGGTCGAGCTCGATCGGCGCGAAATCCGGGTTCTCGGGCAGCAGCTGCACCGCGTGGCCGCGGCGCCGCAGGCGCTTGACGGTGACTTCCTCGCCGATGCGCGCCACCACGATCTGGCCGCTGTGCGCCTCCGCGGTGCGGTGCACCGCCAGCAGGTCGCCTTCCAGGATTCCGGCGTCGCGCATCGACATCCCGCGCACGCGCAGCAGGTAGTCGGCGCGCGGCGTGAACAGGTTGGGGTCGATCTGGTAGCG
>JBFLYF010000087.1:7878-10567 GCA_040756795.1 Pseudomonadota bacterium | reverse complement strand
CACCGTTTCGGGAAACTCGGCGAGCCGCTGGGCGAGCGCCAGCTCTTTTTCGCTTTTTAGAGAATCAAGTCTTACAGCTGAAAGCGAAGCGGCGTCGCCGCCCCATTGCGCGAACACGCTGCAGACGCGCGCGTGCGCGTACTGCACGTAGTAGACGGGGTTCTCCTCGCTGCGCGCGAGCGCCAGATCGACGTCGAACACGAATTCGGAGTCGGCGCGCCGCGAGACGAGGAAAAAGCGCACCGCGTCGCGTCCCGCCCAGTCGATCAGGTCGCGCAGCGTGACGTACGAGCCGGCGCGCTTGGAGATCTTCACCTCGGCGCCGCCGCGCATCACCTTCACGAGGCTGTGCAGCACGTAGTCCGGATAGCCCGGCGGAATGCCGATGCCGAGCGCCTGCAGCCCGGCGCGCACGCGCGTGACGGTGCTGTGGTGGTCGGTGCCCTGGATGTTGATCACCTTGGCGAATCCGCGGCGCCACTTGGTGACGTGGTAGGCGACATCGGGCACGAAATAGGTGTAGCTGCCGTCGGACTTGCGCACCACCCGGTCCTTGTCGTCGCCGAAGTCGGTGGTGCGCAGCCAAAGCGCGCCGTCCTTCTCGTAGGTCCTGCCGCTCGCGACCAGCGCCTTCACCGCCTCGTCGACCTTGCCTTCCGTGTACAGGCTCGATTCGAGGGTGTAGACGTCGAAGCGCACGCCGAACTTCTGCAGGTCGATGTCCTGCTCGTCGCGCAGGAAGCGCACCGCGAAGCGGCGCACCGCTTCGAGGTCGTTCAGGTCGCCCTGCCCGGCGAGGAAGTCCTCCGCGATCTCGCGCACGTACTCGCCGTTGTAGCCCTCCGCGGGCCAGCCCGCGTCGCCGGGCGCGAGGCCCCGGCCGCGCGCCTGCACCGAGAGCGCGAGATTGTGGATCTGGGCGCCGGCGTCGTTGTAATAGAACTCGCGCGTCACGGCGTGCCCCTGCGTCTCGAGCAGCGCGGCGATCGCATCGCCGAGCGCCGCCTGGCGGCCGTGCCCGACGTGCAGCGGGCCGGTCGGATTGGCCGAGACGAACTCGACCATCACCTTCTGCGCTTGCTTGCCCTGGATGCGCCCGTATCTCGCGCCCCGGGCGAGGATCTCGGAGATGACGCCATGCTTGGTGCCCTTGCTCAGGCGGATGTTCAGGAATCCCGGGCCTGCGATCTGCAGGGGCTCGCACAGGCCGGAATCCGCGATTGCCGCCTTGCTGGCGCTCAGAATCTCCTCGGCAATGGCTCGGGCCGGCCTGCCCAGAGACTTCGATAGCTGAAGCGGGGCCGTGCTCGAATAGTCGCCGTGCTCAGGTCTGCGCGGTTTCTCGAGCACCACGGAGAAGTCGATCAATCGCGGATCGAGCTTCCTCACCTGTTCGGTGAGAATTCGCTCGAGCTCGGCTTTGGGGTCGACAGCCATTGGAGGAGGGCGCGAATTATATTCCGTGAACCTGCCGGAAATCGGGCTCTGACCCCGATTATCAGTCGAACTCGATCGGGTCGACGTCGAGATGCCAACGCACCGCGCGCGGCGCGGCTCCGGGCAGCGCGGCCGACCACGCGCGCAGGAACTCCTGCAGCGCGGGGCGCGAGGCCGACTGCACGAGCAGCTGCGCGCGCTCGAAGCCGGCGCGCCGCGTGATCGCGTGCGGCACCGGGTCGTAGATGCGCACGCCGCCGGGCGGGCGCACCAGGCGCGCGGCGGCGCGCAGGAACTGCATCGCGGCATCGAGCTTTCTCGCCTCGGCGCGCAGCGCCGCCTCGTGCACGAAGGGCGGAAAGCCGGCGCTCTTGCGCTCGGCGAGCTGCGCTTCGGCGAAGCCCGCATAGTCGTGGCGCGCCAGCGCCTCGAACATCGGGTGCCCGGGATAGCGCGTCTGCACCAGCATCTCGCCGGGCTGCTCGCGCCGCCCCGAGCGCCCGCCGACCTGGGCGAGCGTGGCGAAGAGCCGCTCCGCGGCGCGATAGTCGGTGGAGAGCAGCGCGCTGTCGGCGTTCAGCACGCAGACCAGCGTCAGCGCCGGGAAATCGTGTCCCTTGGCGAGCAGCTGCGTGCCCACCAGGATGTCGGCCTCGCCGCGGCCTACGTCCGCGAGCTTGCGCGCGAGCTCGGCGCGCCGGCGCGTGCTGTCGCGATCGATGCGCAGGATGCGCGCTTGCGGGAAAAGCGCCGCCAGTGTCTCCTCGACCCGCTGCGTGCCGCGGCCGAGCGGCCGCAGGTCGACGTTGCCGCAGGTCGGGCAGGCGCCCGGGACCGCCTCGGCGGCCCCGCAGTGGTGGCAGCGCAGCGCCCGGCCCACGGCGTGCAGCACCAGGTGCGCGCTGCAGCGCCCGCAGCCCGCGACCCAGCCGCAGGCCTCGCAGGCGAGCACCGGCGCATAGCCGCGGCGGTTGATGAACACCAGGCTCTGCTCGCCGCGCTCGAGGCGCGCGCGCAGCGCCGCGACCACGGGCGCCGCCAGCCCCTGCTCGGCGCTCGCCGTGCGCAGGTCGACGGTGCGAACCGCCGGAAGCGTGGCCCCGGGCACGGCGCGCTCGGCAAGGGTCAGCCGCTCGTAGCGGCCCGCCGAGCAGTTGAACCAGGTCTCGAGCGAGGGCGTGGCGCTGCCGAGCACCACCGTGCAGCGCGCGCGGTTAGCGCGCAGCACCGCGGCCACACGCCCCCAGTAGCG